>CAZWLS010000376.1:0-3428 GCA_964634415.1 uncultured Roseivirgaceae bacterium
TGTCTCTTACTTTTATGAGAAAATCGAATTGGGCCTGATAATCTGCTTGCGTGGCCTCAGCTCTCGGGTCTGCAAGAATCTTGAATTCTTGAGAAGTCTCATTACCATTTACAGTCATCTTTACTGTGTACTCTCCAGGAATAGCCATTGGACCGCTAGTGGTTGCCCACCAAAGAATCATGCCATCAAATGTTTTTGCCCCGTCATAGCGCCTACCCCCATTCATGGTACCATATCCTTCTTTGATCTTAAGCTTTTCTTCTTTTTCTTCCTTGTTTGGATGAGTAGAATATCGTTTTATCAAGTCACCATCACTTTCATGAAAACTTATAGAAATGGTATCTGATGATACTGTGTCTTTCACGAAATAGTTGACTAATACCCCACCAGGATGGTTTGTGCCTGATGTTCTTGAGGTACGTCCGTTTCCTCCACCCATACGGTAGCTGTCCATTGGTTTGTATAAATAGTGTGACTTGCCTTTAGCATCTGCTAATTGATGTAAGGGAGTTAGATCGTCTATCAACCAGAAGCTTCTTCCTTGAGTTGCTGCAATTAGGTTATTGTTCTTAATGGCTAAATCAGTAATTGGGACAACAGGAAGGTTCATTTGGAAAGGCTTCCAACTTGCTCCATCATCAAATGAAACATACATTCCAGCTTCAGTACCTGCATAAAGCAATCCTTTTTTATTTGGATCTGCGCGAAGCACTCGCGTGAAATGCTCAGATGAAATACCACTGGTTATTTTTTTCCATGTTTTTCCATAATCTTCTGTTTTGTACAGGTAAGGAGTATAATCACCAAGCTTATACTTAGTTCCTGCAATGTATAGACCTCCTTTATTGAATGGGTCAATTTCTACACTATTAATCATCATCCATTCTGGCATTCCCGCAGGTGTAACATTTGTCCAGTTATCACCACCATCACGTGTAATATGTACAAGTCCATCATCCGAACCCGTCCAAATTACTCCTTCCTCATGATACGATTCGGTGGCAGCGAAAATGGTACAGTAATACTCTACACTTGTATTGTCTTTAGTTATTGGACCTCCGGAAGAACCCAACTTAGAGGGATCATTTCTAGTAAGATCAGGACTGATTATTTCCCATGTCTGCCCCTCATTAGTAGTCACATGCAGTTGATTTGAAGCTGTGTAGAGTCTGTTGGAATTGTGAGGGGAGAAGAAGATAGGGAAGTTCCACTGGAACCTATATTTGAATCCTTCTGCACCGTGCCCCATAGGATTGTCAGGCCAAACATTTACAGCTCTAACTTGATCGTTAGTGTGATCAACGCGAGTCAAGAATCCATCGTAGCTTCCGCCATATACAATGTCATTGTTATCTGGGTTAGGAGCAATGTGCGCACTTTCACCCCCAGCTGTAGATTCCCAATTGTCAGTTCCAATGAACCAACCACCTGTTCTGTGATCAATTCTTACTGTCGAATTATCCTGTTGCGCTCCATAGATTCTGTAGGGAAAAGAGTCATCTGTTGTCACTCGATAGAATTGAGCAGTTGGTTGATTTTGGTAAGTAGACCAGTTTTCGCCTGCATCAAAACTTACTTGAGCTCCACCATCATCACCTATTACCATTCTTTGATTGTCTTCTGGTGCAATCCAAAAGTCATGGTGATCTCCATGTGGTGCATTGTAGGTTTTATAAGTCTTACCACCATCTGTAGATTTATGATAGCGTACATTCATTACATAAACGCCATCTTCATCCTGTGTGTCAGCATAAATACGTGTGTAATACCAAGCACGCTGTCTTAGTTTTCTTTCTTTGTTGATTAGCCTCCAAGTTTTACCAGCATCATCTGATCTGTAAACACCTCCAGCATTATTTTCTATTATGGCCCAAACTCTGTTGGAGTTTACTGGAGAAACGGTTACCCCCGAAATACCCCAAGTACCTCCTGGAAGACCTTCATTTTTAGAAATATTGGTCCATGTATCACCGCCATCAGTACTCTTCCATAATGCTGATCCATCTCCACCACTTTCTAGGCTGTAAGGTGTACGTCTTATTCTCCATGTGGATGCATACAGAATTCTTGGATTGTTAGGGTCGAATGTAAGATCTACAGCACCTGCATCAGCATTAGCAAAAAGAATTCGTTCCCAGTTCTTACCTCCATCTTTACTTCGATAAACACCTCTTTCCTGAGAAGACTTGTACAGATCTCCCATCACTGCTGCATAAACAAGATCTGGATTTTTTGGATGTATTCTCACTCTTGGTATATGACGCGCATTTTTCATTCCTATTTCTTGCCATGTAGTTCCAGCATCTACGGATTTCCACATACCCCAACCTGAGGATACATTACCTCGAACAGTAACCTCTCCACCACCAACGTAAATAACATTGTTATCCCACTCACTTACCGCAACTGCACCAATAGATCCACCAAAAAAACCATCAGATATATTTTCCCATGTACTTCCTGCGTCTTTAGTTCTCCAAACTCCTCCACCGGTAGCACCCATGTAGTATAGATTGGGTTTGCCAGGAACTCCGGTCACGGCAGCAGATCTGCCTCCCCGAAACGGACCAATATTTCGCCATTGCATTCCATCGTAGAGCTTACTATTATAGCTCGTTGTATTGTTGGAAGAATTCTTTTTCCTCCTTTGTGCTTCTGCTTCTTCAGCGAAAAACATCACTATCAGAAGCACTAATAATATCTTCTTCATACGTTTAGGTTTTAGTTTTCATTCAAGTTAATGATAATGGGATTACATTTCTCAGGAACCTACACTAGAGGTTATTTATTCATTTGGATGGGGTGGGGAACTTTTTTGAATGTTTTAGCTTTGACATCAATATTTTTAATGAAAAAAATCACATCTTTTCGTTGTGAGTAAAGGAAACCTCTCTCAAGTACATCTTCAGATCATTGAGCAAATGATTACCGAGTCCCTAAGCAAGGCGGCTGAGTCTATGGCTCAGATGTTGAAGATTCGTGTAAACCCAGATTTAATACAGTTTGGAGAGGGGCAACTACATGCAATTAGGGAGTTTGACGATCTGGGAAGATTCAAGGTTAACCTGATGAAGGTCGCCTTTAATGGTGAGATCAATGGGGCGTTCTATTTCGTGATCAATAATCATGAAATGGATCTTATTAATAGCGTATGCCTGCCAGACGATATTACAAGTTCCAGAAATTCGCATACCAAGATGATGAAACATGATTTCATGTCGGAAATTGAGAACTTGATCGCAAATATGTCAATTGCCGCTCTTTCAGAATTTTTAGGTGTACAAGTGATAGGAGAAGTGCCTATCGTAAGAAATATGAAAGGGGAGTTGGTTAATGCTTATTTAGAAAATGAAAATGAGCTTAATAAGACTAATTTCTTTGTAAACTCCACACTAAATGGTGCAGTTGTGAATATAGCACCTCACTTT
>CAZWLS010000377.1:0-3423 GCA_964634415.1 uncultured Roseivirgaceae bacterium
GACAATTATCGCATTGGAATGGGCGGTGGAGCTGTTTCTTCTGTAGACACAGGGGCTTTCAATCAAGCACTAGAACTAAATGCAGTGCAGCGTTCTAACCCTGAGATGCAAAAGCGAGTTTCCAATGCAGTGCGAGCAATGGTAGAGATGGAGGACAACACCATTGTTTCAATACACGATCATGGTGCCGGAGGACATCTCAATTGTCTTTCCGAATTGGTAGAGGAAACTGGAGGTCAAATTGACCTAAATAAGCTTCCTGTGGGAGATGAGACGCTCTCTGCTAAGGAAGTGTTAGGAAACGAATCTCAAGAAAGAATGGGTCTTGTTATCAAGGAACAAGATGCAGAATACCTTAAGAGGGTCTCTGAAAGGGAGAGAGCTCCTTACTACGAGGTGGGTGAGGCAGATGCAAACAATGAACTTACTTTCAAAAACGAGGGACAAGATTCTCCCTTCGATTTGAAACTGCATCACCTATTTGGTTCCTCACCAAAAACAATCCTGGAAGATACAACTCAACAACCATCTTTTGATGAGATCAATTACTCAGTGGATGATATTGAGGTATACCTACATAAGGTATTACAACTTGAAGCAGTAGCATGTAAAGACTGGCTAACCAATAAAGTTGACAGGTGTGTTTCTGGAAGAGTTGCTACTCAGCAGACCTGTGGTGAATTACAATTACCACTTAACAATGTTGGTGTAATGGCGCTTGATTTCAAATCAAACAAAGGCATTGCTACTTCCATCGGTCACTCTCCTATCCCCGGATTAATTGACTCAGGATCAGGATCTAGACTATCTATCACTGAATCATTATCAAACTTGGTTTGGGCTCCACTGAGTAATGGTCTCAAAGGTGTTTCACTGAGTGCCAATTGGATGTGGCCAGCCAAAAATGAAGGCGAGAACGCAAGGCTATACAAAGGTGTGAAGGCAATTAGTGACTTTGCTTGTGAACTTGGAATCAATGTTCCTACAGGTAAGGATTCGATGTCCATGACGCAGAAGTACCCAGACGGTGAAAAAGTGTATGCACCTGGAACAGTTATTATCAGCTCTGTTGCTGAAGTATCCGACATCAATCAAACAGTAAGTCCGGCACTAGATTACAATCAAAAGGATTCTAAACTATTATATGTTGATTTCTCTGGTGGAGAATTTGAGCTAGGAGGATCTTCCTTATCGCAAGTTCAGTCAAAGATTGGCTCTAGAACTCCCGAAGCAAATGCTCAGGTTGTTGCGAAAGCATTCGAAGCAGTTCAGGCTCTGATCAAAAAAGGCTTAGTTCATTCAGGTCATGATGTTTCCGCAGGAGGACTGATTACTGCGCTTCTTGAGATGAATTTTGCAAACACCAAAGGAGGTTTGAATGTCGACTTATCCGGATTGAACGAATCTGATTCTGTTCGAGTATTGTTTTCTGAAAAACCTGCCTTAATTATTCAAGTTTCAGGTAATGAAGCACAAAACATATTAAAAGATCAAGGTGTTGAGGCAATTGAAATTGCAAGTGTGATTGATGATAGGAAAATAGAAGTTTCTAACGGAAGTTTCACGCATTCCTTTGACATTGAAAAAGCAAGGGATAGCTGGTTTAAAACATCCGCCCTTTTAGATCTTCATCAAACTAAATCTTCTGTTTCGGAGGCTAGATCGAAAAATAGATTTAATCAGCCGCTCTCCTATTCTTTTCCAAAACGATTTGACGGTAAAGCCTCAACATTCAATCTAGACTTTGACAGAAAAGAAAAGTCTGGAATTAAAGCTGCTATCATTCGAGAACAAGGAGTAAATAGCGATAGAGAAATGGCATATGCACTATGGCTTGCTGGCTTTGATGTAAAAGATGTGCACATGACGGATCTCATTACAGGCAGAGAAGATCTAAGTGAAGTGAATGTAATTGTCTTCGTAGGAGGATTCTCAAACTCAGATGTTCTTGGATCAGCAAAAGGGTGGGCTGGATCATTTTTATTCAACGAAAAAGCGAAAGTAGCTCTTGACAATTTCTATGCAAGAAAAGACACATTGAGTTTAGGTGTTTGTAATGGCTGTCAACTAATGATGGAATTGGGATTAGTATATCCTGAGTTAGGTGATTCACACCCAAGAATGCACCACAATTCGTCCGGAAAGTTTGAATGTGCATTTGTGAGTGTAGACATTGAAAATAACAATTCCATTATGCTGCAATCCATGGCCGGATCTAAGCTTGGTATATGGCTTGCTCACGGCGAAGGAAGATTTGAATTGACAGGCGCAGAAACCGATTATGCAATCCCTGTGAAATACACAAATAGCGAATTCCCTGGAAATACGAATGGAAGCTCTTTTAATACTGCAGCCTTAGTCTCAAAAGATGGAAGGCACTTAGCAATAATGCCACACCTTGAAAGATCTTTATTTCAATGGAACTGGCCATATAAGAGTGAACTAGAGGGTGTGGAAGTTTCGCCATGGATGGAACCATTTGCAAATGCATTCGAATGGGTAAAAGCGAATACTTAGCCAAGGAATATTAGACTCTAGGTACTAGTAGAATGTGTTGCTTTGAAACCATTTTATAACCTTGGTCTCATTACCTAGGCTCTTTAGCTTCTTAGAATATTTAATTTCTAGGGATGATAAGACTCTTTCAATTGACTTCTTAGTGAAAAGAAATTCTTGAAGCTCGTTATTAGCATCTGCTATGTAATAATCCTCATCGCTAAACATAAAAGAAGCTTCATGCTTAACTAAAGAAACAGATTCTGACGTGGCACTTCTTTTAAAGTGATATTTTAATACGGAAAACATTTCATGTTCAAATAATACTTGAAAGTACTTGCTCTCACCCAACTCTGAAGGTTTATAATCCACCTCAGAACTAACTACGCTAGGATTGCTATCGAAAAAATTTTTCAGATCAAATACATCTTTTTTAAATGCTGTTCGAAGGGCAATATTTAGAATAGTCTTATGATTTTGAAAAACGCGAAAATCTCTGATTTGTAAACTTTCATATTCTGAATAAGAAGAGAAATATTGAATCATTTCCTGAGGAGAACCTGTAAATTCAACTTTAAGTCTTGACCGAAATGAATACGTCGCAAAGCCTTTCATAAAGTTAAATAATTCACCTTTTTGGTGAATTTTAAAGGCTACCAGACTAAGATTAGAGATCCTATAAACTTGGCCCTTCCTGAGAAGATATAAACTATTATCAAGCACGTTGAAATTCAGTTCCAGATTGTTGAATTGCTCCTTTTTCGATCTTAACGATCCTTGAAACCAAACCACTTTCCCTTTTTCAACTTCGTAGTTGAGAAACCTATTGATATTTTCGATTACCACAGTTGAATCAACTTTTACCGCATTAGTAGCCAAAAACCTATCAATATCTCCATTGCTTTGACCGATCAAGATCAAGGGTGA
>CAZWLS010000378.1:0-3387 GCA_964634415.1 uncultured Roseivirgaceae bacterium
ATATATCTCAAATCAAGTTCCTTTATCTATTAAAAGCGATTTAGTCAATAATAGTTTAACTTAAGGTAAAAGTAGTGAAAAAATGAGGCTCAAGAACTTTAACTTGTCTTATGGTACCCAAATTTTCAAGTCGTTTTCGGATGAGTCTCGTACGCGCATAATCCACTTATTATATCGCCAAGAAGAGCTCTGCATTTCAGATCTTGAAGCAATCTTGGACTTCACTCAAACAAAAACATCTCGTCATATAACGTATTTAAAAAATGCTGGTTTGGTCACTTTTAGAAAATATGATCAATGGGTTTTTTATAGCATCAAAGAAGAAGGCTATGATATGGTCAGTCAGATTTTTGAATTTTTAAAGAAAGACCCTGTTTTAAGTAAGGATTTAGAGGTATACAAGACGATGAATGCTAATCTTGCACTTGCAAAAAATAAGATAGAGGCAAAAAATTATAATAGGTGAAGGGAATCAAGCATGTATTCTTCGATTTAGATCATACGTTATGGGACTATGATCGAAGTGCTCAAGAGACGTTGACGGAGATATATTTTAATCTAAATCTTAACAGTGGAAATCTCACTCAAAAGAAATTTGTTAATACGTTCTATGATGTCAACGACAAGCTCTGGCAGAAATATAACAACGGATTAATCGATCGTGAGTACATCAAAACACAGCGCTTTAATGAGGTTTTTACTAAGTCTGGAATTGACATTGAGAAGTCTCCTTTAGCATCTTCATACTTCCTCGAGAACTGTTCTAAGAAGCCTTATTTGATGGAAGATGCACTGACTGCTCTTAATTACCTGTCCAACAGGTATGAGCTCCATATAATTACCAATGGCTTCATTGATGCGCAAAACAGAAAATTAGAAAACTCTGGAATAGCCAAGTATTTTAATGTGATGGTTACTTCAGAATGCATAGATGCGAGAAAGCCAAACCCGGTAATATTCGAGCATTCATTGAAAGAAGCCTCGGCTACAAAAGATGATAGTATCATGATCGGGGATAACCCTAGAACTGATATTCAAGGGGCTAAAGACTATGGAATTAAGACTATCTTCTATGATCCATCAGGTAGAAAAAAATCCCTGGCGGATTTTACGATCCAATCTCACATCGAGCTATTGAAATTACTATAGTGTGCAGTGTGGTCGACTATTAGGGGACCACTAATTTTTGAACTATTCATCTTACTTTTGCGCTCCTATCTATAAACAACAGAAAGATGCCAAAAGGAAATTTTTTCGTACCTGACCCGATTAACGAACCAGTATTGAGCTATGCTCCTGGAACAGCCCCTCGTGAAGAGTTGCTAGCTAAATACAAAGAAATGTATGACCAACAGATTGAGGCTCCAATGTTTATTGGAGACAAAGAAGTGCATACAGATAAAAAAATAGCGATGACATGTCCACATGATCATCAACACGTTTTAGGACATTTCTCAGAGGGAGATGCATCTCACGTTAATGATGCAATCAACGCTGCTTTGAATGCAAAAGAAGCTTGGGAAAAGATGACCTGGGAAAACAGAGCAAGTATCTTTTTAAAAGCTGCAGATTTGATCGCCGGACCTTACCGGGCTAAAATCAATGCAGCGACTATGCTTGGGCAAGGCAAGAACGTACATCAGGCAGAAATAGATGCTGCTTGCGAATTCATAGATTTTCTTAGATTCAATGTCTCTTTTATGCAGGAGATGTATATGCAGCAGCCGATATCTTCTGATGGCATTTGGAACAGGATGGAATATCGACCGCTGGAAGGGTTTGTGTTTGCAATCACGCCATTCAATTTTACCGCAATCTCAGGGAACCTTCCTGCCGCACCAGCAATGCTTGGAAATACGGTAGTATGGAAGCCAAATTATACTCAAGTATACTCGGCACAAGTTATCATGGAAGTCTTTAAAAAAGCAGGACTACCTGACGGAGTTATCAACTTAATTTACGTAGATGGACCTGTAGCAGGTGATGTTGTCTTCAAACATCCAGATTTTGCTGCGTTGCATTTTACAGGTAGTACTGGGGTGTTTAAAATGCTCTGGAAAACGATTGGTGCAAATCTCGATGCTTATAAGACCTATCCTAGAATTGTAGGAGAAACCGGTGGTAAGGATTTTGTGGTTGCACATAAATCGGCTGATGCGAAAGAGGTTGCTACAGGCCTTATTAGAGGGGCATTCGAATACCAAGGGCAGAAGTGCAGTGCTGCTTCAAGAGCTTATATCCCTTCTAATATTTGGGAAGATGTTAAGAGATACATGATTGAAGATCTAAAGTCGATCAAGATGGGATCTCCAGAAGATCCATCAAACTTTGTTAACGCGGTAATTGATGGAGTATCATTTAAAAAAATCTCCGGATATATAGATCAAGCTAAGTCTGACAAAGATGTGGAAATCATCGCTGGGGGTAATTATGATGATTCCAAAGGTTGGTTCGTTGAGCCGACTGTTATAGAAGCAAAAGATCCGAAGTATAGGACAATGTGTGAGGAAATCTTTGGACCAGTGCTTACTATTCATGTTTATGATGAAAATAAGTTCGAAGAAACGTTGGATATTGTTGATCAGACTTCTCCATATGCTTTGACAGGGGCAATTTTCAGCAAGGACAGATATGCTGTTGACTTGGCTACTTACAAGCTCCGTAATGCAGCCGGAAATTTCTACATCAATGATAAGCCTACTGGCGCTGTAGTAGGGCAACAGCCATTTGGAGGAGCAAGAGGCTCTGGTACGAATGATAAAGCGGGTGCAATGATGAATTTGATGAGGTGGGTAAGTGCTAGAACAATTAAGGAAACATTTGATTCACCTACGGATTATCGATATCCATTCTTAGGCTAATGAGTTTACTTCGACCATTCCACCTTGCTGTTCCGGTAAAAGATCTTGATGAAACACGGATCTTTTACCGTGATGTTATGGGTCTTGAGGAAGGTCGGTCTTCAGATCAATGGGTTGATTTCAATTTTTTTGGTCATCAATTTGTGATCCATATGGTTGATCAAAAGAGTAATGGTGCGGTGAATCCCGTAGATGGTAAGGCTGTGCCTGTTCCACATTTTGGAGTGGTTTTAGAGTGGACTGATTGGGAAAAACTTTCTAAGAGACTTGAAGGTAAAGTCGATTTTATAATTGATCCTTATGTTCGATTTGAAGGAAAGCCAGGTGAGCAAGCTACCATGTTTTTCCATGACCCTTCTGGCAACGCTCTGGAGTTTAAAGCTTTTAAGAATGATGAGGATATTTTTAGGAAATAGCTTTTAATTGTATTTTCGAACGTATTCTCAATAGCAAACTACATTGGAGATTATGAGTCAGCAGAGTGAAGAAAAAGTAGATGAGATAATAAAACTGACAAAGTCTGAGG
>CAZWLS010000379.1:0-3361 GCA_964634415.1 uncultured Roseivirgaceae bacterium
CCACCGTCCCATCACCAAACTCAAACGGTTTACCATCAATCGTTCCTTGAAGGTTTTGATCTTTAAAAGAGAAGGATGGGCCAGAATCGTCATCGCCACAAGAACTTATTATGAGGGAAGTCAGAAAAAGAACCAGACTGAATTTGATGTGTCTTAATTGATGCATTATTTGCGCCGTTGAATTTTCGCAAAGTTATTACATCGAATTACTCCTCCTAAGTTTTGTGATAAATAACTCAGCTATTGGTGCGACATAATCAAATAACTTGAAGTTGCCCTGTTGCCCACCTTTGTTGGTGGATAAAGCGATGACCAGTTTATGTTCTGGAAAAACTAGGAGTAATGCTGTACCTCCAACGGCCATACCTCCATGGTGGATGACTTCAACCTCCTCTTCATCGCCATATTTGATAGAATAATCATGTCTCCATCCCATAGCGTAGTTCTGTTCGTTGACATTACCATTATTTAATTGCTGTGGGGTTGTTATAGTATTGACAGTCTCTTCATTTAAAAGATTTCCACTAACCAATACATTCCCCACTTTTACTAAGTCTGAGGGTGTAGATAAAAATCCTCCACCTGCCCATTTATTGCTCAAATCAACGTCAATAGTTCTCTTGAAGTAGTTATCATTTATCTCGTAAGGAATAGATCTTGATTTTAATTTTTCATTCGTATCATCAGGCCGTGTGTTATTTAGCTTTATTGCGTCACATACTTTTTGCTTCATAAATCCTAAATACCCTTCAGGAGTGACAATATCCATTGCGTAACTTAAAGCTGTAAAATTGAAAGAGCTGTAAGCAAAGTTTTCACCAGGCTCAAATAGGAGTTCGTCAGGTTCGAATTCCTTCAGACTTTCTTCAATCGAATTGAAATGTCTGTTTCGGTAATACTCCCAGATGGGAAAGCATAAGCAAGAGCCATAATTCCTAATTCCTGATTGGTGAGAGGCTAACTGTCTTATAGATATATTGGGTTTGTCTTTAAACTTGTTAGTGTAGTATTGAATAGATGAGTCCGGGTTGAGTTTGCCATGCTGGAAAAGAAGTCCAAGCCCAATCGAAGAGAGTGCTTTAGATGTACTGCCAATTCGATACTGAGTACTTGTATCTGCTTTAATCCTATTGGCCATATCTAGAAATCCTACTGCATATGTCCATACCATTTTTCCATTAATCATAGCAGCAATTGAAATTGATGGTGATTGAGAAGATTTTTGGATACTTTCAATTAAGCTTTTCGATTGCTCGATTTCAGCGAGGTAAATTTCATCTTGTGTTCCTTCAAATTTTTGAAGATAGACTTCGTTCGGTATTTGTTGCCATCCTGAAAAGTTGTTGAAAATCGGTTCGAAAAGGGCATAGATTAGCCACCCTAGACTTAAAAGCCCAAGTAGTAAAATGATTCTTTTCATGATTTAGACTTTTAAGCGTTCAGATTTGATGAATTCATATCCTTTGTAGAGTAGGATGATTTCAATGATCGTGGCGGGAACAAGCATTAGAAATCCAAGAAGAAATAAGATTACAACTACAAAGAAGAATCCTGCTATTATTTCGAATATTCCAGCAATCTTGGCTAATTGGCCCATTCCATCTTGAAGTCTCATTAGCCCTATGCCAAAGACGATAGATAATGCGCCGTAACATATCGCTTCGCCAGCACCTACTGACATTAAATTGGTATCACTCATTTCATAAAATATTGTGAATATGTCTAGAAAGGTCCAAATCGCGAATAATCCAATTAATGTATAGGAAGTAATCTTAATCAAATAGTTAGAGAAGTAACTTCCCAACTTAGCAAAACCAAGAAGGAATAGTGAGTAGGAGATGAAATAAAGGACTTTCGAGGTGGTATAAAAGGTGATCGATTCTACAGCATATGAATTTTCAAAGCGGTCATACTCTAATATGCCATCAATGAATCCAAGTACAAAGTATGCGATGCCCGAAATCCAAGCTACTTGTAACCACGTCTCTATGGATCTTAGGTTATCAGTAGACTTGTTGGGTTCTAGTGTTCTTTTAAAACTTTCAAAATCAGCATCCAGTGCAGTTAACAATATTTTTATCGTTGATGTTCGTGGAGTTACCTCTCCTGATTCAATACGCTGTATGGTTCTTACACTTACATTGCACGCTTCTACAAGCTCCTCTTGGGTTAGGCTTTTTTGTTGTCGAAGCTCAGTAAGTCGTTTTCCTAATTCGGGTTGTCTCATGTCTTCCATGTTTTTTTTTGGAGCAATTGTACGCGCAATTCTATCTGCTCGGCAATAAAATGTAAAGCAATATACCCGTCATTTACCCGTCATATTAAAGGAGTTGTGTTTTATACCAATTACAAGCTATTTTCTAATAATGGTAATCATATTTGCATTCAGTACATAATTGTAGAAATCTTATAATTACTATAAATATTCTGAATTAGTGCGCTCATTAATATTTTCAATAAAGGACGATTTTTAGCTTCCCAAATTCGTCAATATTACTAACTTCGAGGTTCGAAAAAATGAGAAGCTGAACCGTTTTGCTTCTCACTTGTTTCCTATAAAAACAATCGATAGATAAATGAAGATATTAGTTTGTATAACGCATGTACCTGATACCACTTCACGCATCGCATTCGCTGATGGTGATACGAAGTTTGATAAAAATGGTGTTCAGTTTATTATTGGCCCATACGATGATTATGCGCTTGCTAGAGCTGTAGAGTTAAAAGAGCAGTCTGGAGGAAGTATTACAGTTTTAAATGTGGGAGAAGCAGAGACAGAACCTACGATTAGAAAAGCGTTGGCAATTGGCGCCGATGATGCAATTAGAATTAATGCGTTTCCTGAAGATGGACTTTTTGTGGCTAAGCAAATCGCAGCAGTTGCAAAAGATGGAGGATACGATTTGATTTTAATGGGACGTGAATCCATAGATTTTAATGGAGGTCAAGTTCACGGGATGGTAGGTGAATTACTAGGTATGCCTTCTGTCTCTCCAGTGATGACATTAGATATCGAAGGAAGTACAGCTAAAATTTCAAGAGAAATAGAAGGAGGTAAGGAGTACATGGAACTACCGTTGCCTTTTGTTGCAGGATGCCAAGAGCCAATAGCAGAATGGAAAATACCAAATATGAGAGGTATTATGAGTGCTAGAACAAAGCCACTTGAGGTAAAAGACCCAACAGGTGACGCTCCTAAAACTACAGTCAGCCAATTTGAGTTGCCACCTGCAAAAGGAGATGTGAAGTTGATAGATCCAGACAACATGGATGAACTAGTTAATTTATTGAAAAACGAAGCAAAAGTTATTTAAGATGTCAGCATTAGCATTTGTAGAAACAGACGAAGGAAAAGTAAAGA
>CAZWLS010000380.1:0-3343 GCA_964634415.1 uncultured Roseivirgaceae bacterium
CAAATCGGCAGATTCTGGCAACAAAGCAATGATTTTATTTGAAGGTGAAGCCAGTACGCCGGCGCTTGAAATGAATCCTAAAGGACAACTTACATTGAAGTCTATTGTCTTAAAAGGAAATGGAGAAAACTATGCGTTCGCAAGCTTAAAGGAGAATATGTCTAGTTTATACAATCTTGAAGTGCTTGACAGTGATATCTTAAATTTTGATTACGTTCTCAAGGCTCACAAATATTCGTTTGCAGAACACATCACATTTAAGAACGCATCAATAAGTAATTGTAACAATGGAATTGAGTTGTCAGCAGAAGATGATGATAAAGGTGATTATAATGCTGAAAATGTTTCAATCATTGATAGCCAATTTAACTCTGTGAATAAGAATGTTATCGATTACTATCGCGGTGGATATGATGAGTCAACTGTGGGTGGTACACTAAGAGTAAAAGGATGTTCTTTCATGAATAGTGGAAAAGGAGAGGAGAATGGTGTCTTACTAAATACCTACGGTATTATCAATGTGGACATTACAGAAAACACGTTTCAAAACAATGATGTGAAGTTGATAGCAAGACTTTGGGGAGCCAAAAACAATACCCATTCAGAGAACAAAATTGAAAACTCTGGCAAGCTGATCGTTGAGCAGAATCTTCCATTAAAATTGGTGTACTAAGCCATTTTTTAATGACTTAGTATAATTCTGGTAGTAGTAGTTGCATCTCCAATTTTGAGCTTTACAAGGTAAAGGCCATCTTTAAGATCATTGGAAACCTTCCATTCTATTTTATGATTGCCCGGCTCTTGATTGCTATTGATTAATTCGTCAATCATTTTTCCTAGGACATCATGGATAGTCAAGTTCACCAATGAACGTTTGGTAAGATGATATTCAATATTCGTTTTTGAGCTTACTGGGTTAGGAAAGATTACTAAGTCACCTTGATTAGGATTTTCTATTGAAAGCAGAATTCCGAATGATGCTATTACCGACATATCTGAATCGACCGTTACACTGATTTCAGTATCGGTTCCATCTGCGTCCCCACTCCAACCATTGAATTGATTTTCAGCTTCAGGAGTTGCGGTAAGAGTTACAATCGTACCTTCGGCGTATGTTCCGCCAGAAGGATCTAAGGAGACTGATCCACTACCGTTCACAGTAGTTGTTAGGGTATACTTGCCGGTTTCAATGAATGTTGCTGTCACGTTTTTATCCGAATCCATTGTGATGCTGATCGGATTTTGTCTTCCTGATAAGTCCCCACTCCAACCGTCAAATTGATAACCTTCATCAGCAGTTGCGTTCAAGCTCACCACGGTATTTTCTTCATATACTCCGCCTGCTGGATTTGTAGATATTGCTCCTTCTCCAACTACAGTAGTATTTAGTATGTACTGAATGCCAAGTTCAATATCTACTCCTAACGAGGTAGTCGTTGCTGATTCATTGTCAGTTGCCTTTGCTGTAAGTGTGTAGATCCCTGAAGGTACATCGCTCCAAGTATAAGAATAAGGAGCCGTATCATCTTCTCCCAGTTTGGTGTTCCCTTCATAAAACTCAACTAAGTTGACAGTGCCATCTGTGTCGTTCGCTTCTACGATGATCGTAACATCGTCACCGGGTAAAAAACTTTCTTCATTAGAAGGAGACGTTATGCTGACAGAAGGTGCGTGGTTTACCGAGCTCCCATCTCCTTCATAGAGCTCATCAAAATATACGGTTGCTTCTCCTTCATCCTGAAGGTATACGCCGGCTTTCCAGTAGCTCGGAAATGTCCAAAAAGATACATCGATGTTTGCCTGCTCTTCACCATTAATGTCAATGATCATGTTCCCATCAACAAGTCTGACGTCAAAGCCAAAATAATCTGTAGGAGCCAATCCCAAATCAATGTGTGTAGTGTTTTCGCCTCCAACATCGGTCTTTACTGCAGCCCAAAGGTGATCCTCCGGTGATCTTGTTTCATGCCTGTAAATCCTCAAAAGCGGTTTGTTGGGACCACTACCTGCATTGGCATCATCATGAATTTGTACTACCGTAACCTGATCGCAGGTTTGTTCGATAAATTTTAGGCGACCATGGAATGATCGATCTCCGTCTGATATGGACCAGTTAGTCTCATGCCTCAGCTCTGTTCGCATACTGGTGCCAGTTTGGTTAAATGCAACCTTGTCTCCATCAGCTACATAGAAATTATCAGACGAATAACCGTTGATGATCTGTGAGGCGGTTGCAATGGTTGAACTCGTAGGTGCTTGAAGTTTACACTCAGCAAGAATCGCTTGGAACTTAGGAATGTCATATGGAGCATCATAACCTGTTGGTTGGGAGTTCACTTCAATATCAATCGCTGTTGATGTAGTATTTGAGCCAATATCATCAGTTGCCACAGCAGTGATGGAATAATTGCCTTTAGCCACATTTTGCCAGCTAAATGAATAGGGAGCTGTAAGATCTTCACCGAGTTTAGAGCTGCCTTCATAAAACGCCACTTTCGCGATTGTGCCATCACTATCGGATGCAGTAGCTGTTATAGTAATGTCATCTCCTTCAATAAAAGTATCTTGATCCGAGGGCGCAGTTATACTAATAGATGGTGCTTCATTGGCAGTGGAATGTGTTACATCAAGTGCAAAGAATGATACCTGTGCATAATCACCAGCATCTCCAGAGTTGTTTTGGTTGTAATTGCCTGCTTTAAAATACATCCAGTCGTTTTCGAAACCGCTGTCAGTCATGTCAATTTCTTGTACAACATCATCTTTCCCGTCTCTCATGATCGTTACTGTGAGTGTATTGTAAACCACCTTAATTTCATAACTGAATTGTTCACCAAGCGCTATACCATCAGATGGGTTTGATGCGCTACTACTTCTACTACCGATCATTTCATACCATTGTTCAGAAGAGTTGATAGGCTCATGAGCTACATATATTGATCCTTTATCATTTCCAGGAAGTTTTCGATAATACAATCTGCAGGGTTCATCATCCGATGCATGTATCTGTCCTATAATTACGCGCCCCACTTTACTTGATTCACCTGTCGTAGAAACATGATCTACAGCAACTGTAGCTGTCATCGTTCCATCTACTCCACCAGATGCTGCTTGATTTTCTAAGGTAGAAGAAGAAAACACCCAGTTGTTTAATCCAATGCCTTTAGTGTCGATGCTGGTATTTCCTGTACGTAGCATTTCGCGAAGCTCACTTCGGGGGTAGGTACTACCTCCGGTTTCGCCATCGTTGCGACATGTAAACACCATGGCACCTGTTGTAGGATCTGTATAAAATTCATTTGCACTTTCAAATCCGTCGGAGAGCTCGTCTTCCTCAACCTCT
>CAZWLS010000381.1:0-3323 GCA_964634415.1 uncultured Roseivirgaceae bacterium
TGGTGGGTGGTATGACCGGGGAAATATTCAGGCCCCTGGGATTCATTGTGAGTATCACGGTGATTACCTCCACCTTATGTGCCATTACCCTGACCCCCATGCTTGCTTCCAAGCTGATGAAGCTCAGGAAGCTATGTTGGAAGCGCAAGCCCAAAGAAATGAAGCTATCATACTTCAAAAAGAAGCTGATAAGCTCAAGGAAGATGCATTAATGTCGGCTGCTGAAGCCAAAAGAATGGAATCGGAAGCTATGAGACTGCGAGAAGAACTTAATAATTGTAAATAGAGATTACTATGAAAAAGAATGTTGCAATCGGCATCTTATCTATTCTCTGTCTTTTCTTCTTCGTGTATTCATTCATTAAAGCCGATGAGGCACAAAAGGCAATGCTAGAAACACAAGTTCAGAGAAATGAAGCCCTAAGATTACAGAAAGAAGCAGATCAACTGAAGGAAGATGCATTGGAGGCGGCCGCAGAAGCTAAAAAGGCGGCTGATCTAGCAAGAGCTCAGGCTGAAGCCGCGGCAGCTGAAGCTTATAAACAAATGAAACGAGCTGAAAAGGCGTTGAAAGATTGTCGTGGCAATTGACTCACACTTTCAGGTGATTTTCACATTTCTTTTTTCGAAGGCCATTTTTCTTTCTTTATTTGACTCAAACGAATAAGTTATGAAAAAGCGAGTAACTGGCATTGGAGGCATCTTCTTCAAAACAGAAAATGTTGAGCAAATGAAGGAATGGTATGGCAAACACTTGGGAATAGAAACCGATCAATATGGTGGACTATTCAAATGGCGTGATCATGATAACAAAGAACAAGTGTGCACCACATCTTGGAGTCCTTTCAGCAAAGACACAAACTATTTTGGGCCTAGCGAAAAGGAATACATGTTCAACTATCGTGTTGAAAACCTGGTAGAGTTATTAGAAGAACTCAAAAAGGAAGGCGTTACCGTGGTAGGAGAAATCGAAGAATATGAATATGGAAAGTTTGGGTGGATAATGGATCCAGAAGGAAGGAAAATAGAGCTTTGGGAACCTAATGATGCTCCATTCCTTTAATCACACTGCCAACTTATTTTTCACCAACCTTTTATCAAGATATTGTACAACAGCAATCAATACCCCTACTAATACCGCTATTGGAGTAAGATTAGGTATTGTACCATTCATAGAATTAAAACTACCTAATAGATTCGGCAGGAAATATGAGATAGTAGCATAACCAAATCCAAAAATGGTCATCGTACCGGCTAGCATCCAGAAATATAACCTCCTTTGACTAACCTTCTCACTTCTTTTAAGCGCGATTAATACCTTGTCTTTAAAATCTTTTCGCAATTCAAATGCAGGCTCTATTTTGAGCGCTTCATCTATAATTTTTTCAATGTCTTTCATAGTAGTGCAATCTCCTTTCTTGCATGGTCTTCTACAATATTTTTCAATTTGGTTCTGGCTCGATGAATGTAATTTTTAACAGTTCCCTCCGGCATTTCTGTTATTTCCACAATTTCTGGGTAACTGAATCCATCTAAATAAAACAACGTCAAAACAGTTTTATAATTCACTGGTAGCTGATCTACCAATTTTAATATGAACTGTTTCATATCTTCTTTCTCAGTTATCTCTGCCTCCTCTCCTATGTCAAATACAACTTGATCTATATCAACTTGGTCTATCTTCTTCTTTTTAGCAAAATTTACTGCCATCCGGTAGGCTATTGTAGCAATCCAAGTAGATAACTTAGAATCGAAATTAAAGCCATCGAGTTTGTTAATTACTTTGATAAAAACATCTTGACACAATTCTTCACGGTCCATGTCATCTTTCACGACACGAGCTACCATATGAATTACTAGTCGCTCATATTTACCTATGAGCATCCTAACAGCCGAGTCGCTACCGCTTAAAACTTGACGTACGAGTTGTTTTTCATCCATTTATAGTATTAGTCATAATAGACCTCATATATGTTGCAGCAAAAAAAAAATTTTTATTTTCTGCAACATTAGCGAACACTCCACATGTCATAAGTGAAAAGATGTTCAATTAAAAATTACAAATTATGCACGATTTAATTCCAATAGTTGCAATCATATCAGTTTTTGGATCAGTAATACTATTTGTTTCAACACTTACTAACTATTCACTAAAGAAAAGATTAATAGAAAAAGAAATGGTGAATTCTGAAACTGCCGACTTGCTTACTAAAAAGTATAGCAGACATGGCGCATTAAAATGGGGACTCATCGTATTATTTGGTGGACTAGGATTAATCGTTATTGATGCGATGAATTTAGACAATGATGATGCGATGCCTTACGGTATTGAAGCGGTGAGTATTGCAATAGGATTCTTGATTTACTATGTGATAATGAAAAAAGAAATGGAGGACTAATGAATAAATTGGCGCAACCCAAAGGTCAAATACTCAAATACATAAAGGAAGTTGCGCCATTTTTATTCATCTAAGAAAACAAGTCATTCATCTATAATAATTTTTTTTTCACCCTCGCTTTAAACCTTTAGTGATTTTAATGGGTCCAAGAGATCCTATGAAGAAGTGGAAAATCCTAATCAAACTACTTTATTTGCTAGTCCTATTTGCGATAGCCGCATACAAATGGGATGGAGAATCGCAGTTAATTGACTCTGATCCAAAGATTGATCCTACAGCAATCCAACAAGCCTATTACGAGGCTTAAAGATCATTTTCATTCCATCTACTAGAAGTTATATTTGCGGAACAAAATTCTGTTTATAACTCACAAATTCTTTAAAATGAAATTTAGACCTGGTGTTCTAACAGGGCAAGAAGTTACAGACCTTCTTAACTATGCCAATGAAAATGATTTTGCTTTACCAGCAGTAAATGTCACGAGTTCAAGTACTATAAATGCTGTTTTAGAAACTGCAAGAGATATCAAATCTCCAGTGATGATTCAATTCTCCAATGGAGGAGCAGCGTTCATGGCAGGAAAAGGTCTTTCTAATGAAGGTCAAGCTGCTGCAATAGCCGGTGGTGTGGCAGGTGCACATCACGTTCATCAGCTTGCTGAAGCTTATGGCGTAACTGTTGTTTTACACACAGACCATGCAGCGAGAAAATTACTTCCTTGGATAGATGGGCTTTTAGATGCCGGAGAAAAGCATTTCGAACAAACTGGTAAGCCATTATACTCTTCTCACATGTTGGACCTTTCTGAAGAACCAATAGAGGAAAATATCGGGACATGCGTTGAATATTTCAAAAGAATGTCGAAAATGGGAATGACTCTTGAAATAGAACTTGGCGTAACTGGCGGTGAAGAAGATGGTGTCG
>CAZWLS010000382.1:0-3317 GCA_964634415.1 uncultured Roseivirgaceae bacterium
CTCATAAATTGCTGGCTTTACGTAGCATCCGGACTCATAACCTTCTCCAGACAATACTTCGCCCTCAATTACAGTCTTACCACCTTCGGCTTTTACTTTTTCGATAGCTGCCTGATACATTTTCACTGCATCAGTGTCAATAAGTGGCCCAACGTGATTATTCTCATCCAAAGGATCTCCAATTCTCAGCTGTCCATATGCTTTCACCAAACGCTGCTTTACCTCTTCATATTGACTCTCATGGATTATCAATCTTCTTGTCGAGGTACATCTTTGTCCGGCAGTGCCCACCGCACCAAATACAGCTCCTGGTATAACTAAATTTAGGTCTGCATGCTCAGAAATGATGATCGCATTGTTTCCTCCAAGTTCCAGAATATGTTTTCCGAGTCTTGCACCCACTACTTCTCCAACAGCCTTACCCATTCGAGTAGAACCCGTTGCTGAAATTAATGGCACTCTGGTATCTGCAGCTAGCCTCTTACCTATCTCCACATCACCAATAACAAGCCCACAAACGCCTGGATGGATATTATTCTTCTCAAATACTCTTTGTGCGATTTTTTGACATGCAACCGCAGAAATAGGGGCTTTTTCTGATGGCTTCCACACACATACATCTCCACACACCCACGCTAGTGCTGCATTCCATGACCATACCGCCACTGGGAAATTGAATGCAGAAATGATTCCTACAATTCCTAGCGGGTGCCACTGCTCATACATTCTATGTGAAGATCTTTCAGAATGCATGGTTAACCCATAAAGCTCACGTGAAAGGCCAACAGCAAAATCGCAGATGTCAATCATTTCCTGCACTTCTCCTAAACCTTCCTGAAGAGATTTACCCATCTCGTAAGAGACCAGCGACCCAAGTTCTTGCTTGTATTCTCTCAGCTCATTGCCAATTTGGCGAACTACTTCACCTCTTTGCGGAGCTGGAAGTAATCTCCATTCTTTGAATGCAGCTTCCGCCTCTTTTATAACCGTATCGTATGCCTTCTCATCAGCCAAGGTTACACTTGCTATTTCATTCCCATTTACTGGGGAGTAGGATGTAAGCTTACTGCCAGTAGAATCGAGCCACTTGCTACCTACCGCAGCTCCCTTGTTATCAGCGTCTACTTCTAGGCGCTTTAAAATCGTTTGAATATCCTGAGTCATGTTGTCTAGTTGTTAAGAATTGGCCGCAAAGCTAAGAAATGCGTGCATTGATAGAAATAATTTTGTAAATTGAAGGACGATTTATGGGGAATGCTACCACCACAGAGCCAAATAGCCCCCGATACGTATTTTCAGAAACTCAAAAAAGAAAGGTTCACCATCTCTTTAATGTGCTGGATATCGATCGGAATGGGCAATTACAACCCAATGACTTTGTCAATGTTGGGAAGAAAATTGTTTCCCAATTAAAACTCAATGAAAATTCACGAAGTGCAAGATTGATTCTATTAAAGTCTCATAGACTGTTCGTTCAGTTACTTACAGATCTCCATAACCCTGAGTTAAGTTTGACGCTTTGGGACTGGATTGCGTTCTTTAGAGACCAACTTGAATCTGGAGATGACAGTATTCTTAATCACTACATTCAACGAACTTCGCGGCATATCTTTGATCTCTTCGACATGAATAGAGATAGGTTAATATCTAGAGAGGAATACGCCAATATGCTGACGATTTATAACATCTCACAAAAGATGGCAATTCAAGGCTTCGAGGAATTAGATACCAATGACGACAATTTTATATCTGCAGATGAAATGGTTGACGGACTGAACAACTTTTTCAAATCTGAGGATGAAAATGCCAAGGGCAATTTAATCTTTGGTGATTGGCGATAGCTAGAAAACCAACTTCCATCTAAAAGCCCATTTCCAGGTTAATTTATAGTTGCTAATCCCTGCCCTATCCATTATTTCAATAATTTCCCTCTTCTTAAATCCTCTTGCAACAGAAATCGAAGCATCATTTTTTACCATCGAAGATTTTGAAAAAAGTGATGTTAGAAACAAAATGCTCCAGTATGCTAGAGGGTGTCTGTGCAAATCATTGATAATAACTCCCAATCTGGCTTGATTTTTAAATTGCCTAAATAGAACTACCAGTTCCTCCGTTGTGAAATGGTGAACAAACAGACAGCAGTGAATCAAATCAAACTTTTCTTTTTGAAAATCATCGCTAAAAATGTTGATCGGTTTGTAGCTTATCTCTGAATATTGTCTTGTATTTTTCTTAGCATATTCGACTATATGTGGATTAGCATCGATGCCAACAAACGAAGCATTTATATCCTTTTTCCTACTCCATTTAGCCATCTCTGCCATTATATCACCTCCACCACACCCCAAGTCTGCTAGCTTAATCTCGTTTCCCTTTGCAAAATTTTTGAATGCGGAAATACTGATTTGATTTCCACCTAATCTTCTATTGATCGTATTTAGTTCTCGAAGTGTTTGATCTATGACAGGACCTGAAATATCCAAGTCATCCATGATCTCTAACTCTTCAGAACGATGCTTAAGCATGAATGTGAGTTTTAAATACTGCACTTTCGAGCGTTAGCCCAGGGCCAAAGGCAAAACTCAATAGATGTTTTTCATTGTCTTCTTTTGTCATATCATGAAATAATGACTTGATAACAAATAAGACTGTGGGGGAAGACATATTTCCGTGAGTTCTTAAAATCTCACGAGCAGCAAAATTTTGATCTTTTGATATGCTTAGTTTTTCTTCAATGACGTCAAGGATCCGTTTACCGCCAGGGTGGATTGCAAAAAAATCAATATCAGAAATTCCTAATTGAATTTTCTCGAGAAGCCTATTCGTTAATTCACCGATTCCTTCCTTAATAACATCTGGCACCTTACTGCTCAACCTCATTTCAAATCCATGATCCCCGATAAACCAACCCATTTCATTTCTCCCGCTCAAAGCCAAATCGCTATAAAAACTTTTTAATTCTAACGAACGGTCTGCAGGTTTCGACGATAGAAGCATAGCTGCTGCACCGTCTCCAAAAATCGCATTTGCAAGTAGGTTTTCATCATCTTTTTTTTCTTGAAGGTGTATGCTACAGAGTTCTACACAAACGACTATTACCTTGGCGCTGGGATTGGACTCGACTATATTTTGAGCAACCTTCATTGCATTAAATGCAGCATAGCATCCCATAAAATTAATAGATGTTCTTTGCGTTGAAGTAGGCAGACCCAACCTATCTACAAGTTCTATGTCTAGACCAGGGGCATACATCCCGGTAAAACTTACCGCAATCAAATGGATAATATGAACTTTTTTTACTGATGACTCATTCAATA
>CAZWLS010000383.1:0-3298 GCA_964634415.1 uncultured Roseivirgaceae bacterium
AAAAATAGGTATGACGTAAAACCTGAATTTATCGCAGAAGAAGATCTACTGGCAGATTTAGAGCCATTCGATTTAATTCTAGGTGAAGCGCTTGAGTTAAATCCATCAATCGCAGGTGCAGAAGCTGATAGAAAAGCTGCAAAGTATAATCTCAAAAATAATTCAGCACAAAGACTGCCAACAATCACCGCCTTCGGCAGAATCGGATCTAATTATTCGTCGAATGGAGCACTAAATCCAGAGACAGGTGCATTTGAACCGGACGCATCGTTTACAGACCAATTGAGATTTAATGAATTCGAATACCTGAATTTCACATTAAATATTCCAATTTTCAACAGATGGAGAACTAATACAAATGTTCAAACTGCTAAGGTTGGTGTGCTTAATGCTGATTTGGACTATCAAGATGCAGTAGTAAGTGTTACCAATCTTGTTCAAAGAGCATATTTAGATATGGTTAATGCGCAGATTAGTTATTCAGCAGCAAAAGATAACTTAGAAGCTCAACAGTCAATTTTTGAGTTCATGAAAAAGAGATTCGAAACAGGTAACACTGATTTCAACTCTTATCAAGAGAGTCTTACCAATAAGAACAGAGCAGACCTTCAATTGCTAAGAGCTAAGTACTCATTTGTATTTAGAAAACGAATTTTAGATTTATATCGAGATAATGAGTAGAATTTAAGCTTTACTCGATCAATCGGTAGTAAGTAATGCGCTCATTTTCTAAACTCAAGAAAAGATCCTTTGACCTTAGGATTGCGTTAGTTTTTGAAGGGTTAACTAACGTCTTCTTCACTATTCCCTTGTAGGGATCAATTTCAATTATCTCTTCTTTAGTGATGCTATAAAGGCTTCCTTTTTGAATTTGGAAATCGATAAAACCTTCGATTTCCAGATCTTGTATTACGCCGCCAAATTGATCTAAGACTTTAATTCCTTTTTCATTCCCTATGATAAGAATGTTTTGATATGCTTGCATCCTCTTAATTGAATCCCCAACTTGAATTTGAACTTCTAAAACCGTGGTTTGAAGTAACGGGTCAATTTTTTTTAGACGTTGCGGGTTGTTTTCAATGATCCAGAAATCACCATCGGGAGCGGGGCATGTTGCCATTCCTATCTCAAGACCAAGATCAGAGAGTAAGTAATTTTTAGGAACAGAAGAAAACCTATCGAGGATAGTAATTCTTTGATTGTCAAAGTAAAATAAAAATGGTTTTAAGTTATTCTGGACATCAATTGACGTAATTGATGAATAATTGGAAAGTGAGAAATTTTCAAGAACCTCACCTTCAGGACTGTACTTAAGAAGTTTTCCGTCCTCGAATCCTAGAAAAAAATTTCCTTGATAGTCAACAGTGTAAGATGAAGGATTTTGTGCGAGATCTACTGATCTAACTTCCTCCCAACCTTGACCATAAATATATAGAGGAAAAAAAGTAAGACTAACCTTCAAAATTTTTAAGTACCGCATGATTTCCATCAAATTCGAGATATGAACATTGATTAATCCATTCTCCTAAATTAAAATACTTAGAATTTTCTGATACATCCAACTCTAACGGCAAGTGACGGTGGCCCAATATGTAATAGTCGTGATGTTGGTTCTCATTCATAGATTTACAGAACTGCCAAATTGGCTCTTTATCACCTTTGAAAGCTTCATCTAGATGTCCATTAGACTCTTTACTTTTTCTACTCCAATACTTAGCAATACTGACGCCTACATTTGGATGCAGCCATTGAAAAAGCCATTGAAAGAATGAATTTGTGAAAACACTCTTAGCAAATTTGAAGAAACGATCTCCTGGGCCCAGTCCGTCTCCATGTCCTACAAAAATCTTTTTGTTCATCACCTCTATCGAAACAGGTTTTTTGTAAACTGGAATTCCTAGTTGAGACGGAAAGTACTTATCCATCCATAAATCATGATTGCCAACAAATAGGATAATGGTGATGCCTCGATCTACAAGTTCTGCGATCTTACCTTGAAAGCGAATGCAGCCTTTAGGTATCGTTGTATGATACTCAAACCAAAAATCGAAGATATCACCAACCAAAAAAATGGCTGAAGCATCTTTAGAAACATGCTCCAGCCATCTAATTATTTTCTTTTCACGCTCTAGGCTTTCTTGTTCGTTTGGGGCGCCTAGATGAAAATCACTTGCAAAGTAAAGTTTCTTATCTGAAGGTAGCTCCTTAAAAGAGCTTATAAGCTCAGGTACCTTCATCTATTTATTCACTTTTTGCTTCCGCTGTAGACTCTTCTTGTTCCACAGCTTCCTTTACATCATTTTTAACTTTGTCCAAGTCCTTTGCTTCTTTTTTCTTATCCTCTTCCTCAGCATCTGATGTTCCATTTGTAAACGCATCGTACGTGGTTTGAGTCTTAAATGGTCGCTTGCCGATTAATTCTTCAAGATCCGATTGGAAAATTATTTCTCGCTTAAGAAGCTCTTGAGCAAGGATTTCAAGTTCATTCTTCTTAGAGAGTAATAGCTTCTTGGTTCGTGCATAGGCAACATCAATTAACGCCTTTACTTCTTTGTCTATCAATTCTGCAGTGGCATCAGAATAAGGCTTTGTGAAGTTGTAATCAGACTGCTTTGAATCATAGAATGATACATTTCCAATTCGGTCATTCATGCCGTAGACGGTTACAATACTGTAAGCCAACTTTGTTATTCTTTCTAAGTCACTCAATGCGCCAGTAGAAATTTTGCCGAAAATAATATCTTCAGCGACACGACCTCCCAACGCCATACACATTTCGTCCATCAGCTGTTCTGTCTGATATAAAAACTGCTCCTTAGGTAGATACTGTGCATATCCAAGTGCAGCAACCCCACGTGGTACAATACTAACTTTTACCAATGGGTCAGCATGCTCCAAAAACCATCCAGCCACAGCATGACCTGCTTCGTGGTACGCAACAATTTTCTTCTCTTCAGGAGAAATGATTTTATTCTTTTTCTCAAGGCCACCAATGACTCTGTCTATAGCGTCTTGAAAATCCGTCATGTCAACCTTGGATTTATCTTTTCTTGCTGCAATAAGAGCGGCCTCATTACAAACGTTAGCAATTTCTGCACCCGCAAACCCAGGAGTCTGCGCTGCAAGCTTTTTAGTATCTACATCTTTAGCTAACTGAATAGGTTTGATGTGTACTTTGAAAATTGCCTCACGCCCAACAATGTCAGGCTTATCTATACTTATTTGACGGTCAAATCTTCCAGGTCTAAGTAATGCAGAATCAAGTACATCTGGTCTGTTGGTTGCTGCTAAAATTATT
>CAZWLS010000384.1:0-3281 GCA_964634415.1 uncultured Roseivirgaceae bacterium
ATCAGTGAGATCGACGAAGTTGCAAAGGAAACATTTATGGAAGCTTTCCACCATATTAAGGACAACTTCATCAAGGTTTTCAGAACCCTCTTCACCGAAGAAGATGATTGCGATCTGATATTAACAAATCCTGAGCAACCTCTCGAAAGTTCAATTGATATTATTGCAAAACCAAAAGGAAAACGTCCACTTACTATTAACCAATTATCCGGTGGGGAAAAAACACTTACGGCCACTTCCCTATTGTTTTCAATTTATCTATTGAAGCCTGCCCCATTCTGTATTTTTGATGAAGTAGATGCGCCTCTTGATGATGCGAACATTGATAAGTTTAATGAGATTATCCGTAAATTTTCTAAGGAATCTCAATTCATAATCGTAACACACAACAAGAGAACAATGGCTAGTACTGATGTTATTTATGGAGTAACAATGCAAGAACAAGGAGTGTCTAAGGTAGTTCCTGTAGATTTGCGAGAACTAGCTTAACTTTTCACTTAGCCAAATGAATCACCTAGTCAAAATTTGTTTAATCTCCTTGGTATTAATTGGATGCAGTTCAGACACCAAAAACACACAAGTTAACTCTGAACCCGCCACAAGCATACAACCCCAAACAGAAGAGAAAAGAGTATTCGATTATCAACCAAGACAACCTATCAATGGACAACTCTATGCAACCATTGAATTGGGTGCCCTGGGGTTAAACTACTTTATTGCAGAGATAGATAACGAAAATAGATGGGTACTTACAGAATCTTCATTTGGACGTAGCAACATAATTTATGGCGTCAATTCCTCTAACGAAATTTTTGAAAAAATTCTTGAGTACAGAAGTGAGATATTAAGCAAAGGTGTTACTGCTAGCAACATACATATATTGGCAAGTTCAAGTGCAATAAAGTCAAAGATTATAGAAGAACTAAAAGTCAGACTTAATGCAAAAGGGTTGACCGTCAATTATATTGATGCTGAGGCGGAAGGTAATTATGCACTTGCTGCCACAATTCCTCAAGAATTCATCACTGAATCATTTTTAGTCGATATTGGCTCTGGCAATACCAAACTTTCATGGGTTGAAAATAATGATACACTAAGCATTGATATTCATGGCTCGAAATACTTTTTAAGCGATGTTCATGACACCACTGTATTTAGAGAAGTACGTGATGCATTGTTAGAGATTCCTGAAAAAAATAGAAATCTCTGCTTCATGCTTGGGGGAATGATATACGAATTTGAAAAAGACAAAGTAGAAAACTCAGACACTAGATATTTTGTACTCAAATCACCCAGTCAGTACCCTACAAATAATGAGAAACTTAAGGCTGCTAACATTATTTATAATGCACTTTACCTTGAGCCGACATTCTCATATATATTCGATAGTCAATCTACATTTTCAATCGGTTATCTACTTGAATTAAAAAAATAACCTTTAGGTTGTCCAGATTGCGTAGTGCTTTACGTCAGGTATTAAAATCTCTATCAAAATGAAAAATTTTATCTTGACAATTATTGGAGTGTTCCTTGCAACATTAGCTATCTCTCAAACCACTATTAGTGATGAAGAACGAAAAAATGCGTTAAAGCATTTAAAAAAAACACAAAATGATCTTGTTTCATTAGTCAGTAATCTGAATGAGAGTCAGGTTAATTTTAAATCAAGCCCTGATTCATGGTCAATTGCCGAATGCTTAGAACATATTACAATTTCTGAGAAAAACTTAATTGGAATGGTTCAAAGGGGACTTGAAAGTGATTCTGATCCTTCTAGGCGATCAGAGGTGGCGATGAGTGATGACCAAATTCTTGGTTTAATAACAAGTCGCGATCAAAAAGTTAAAACTAGAAAGGAATTTGAACCTACAGACAGTTTTGGGGGGTTCGAAGAAACGCTTAAAACCTTTAAGGAGAGGAGAAAATCTAACATGAAATTCCTAAAATCTTCAGAAGAGGATTTCAGAAATCACTACATACAATTCCCATTTGGTGTTTTAGATACCTATCAGGGTCTTCTATTCCTATCCGGACATACCCAAAGACATACTGATCAAATAAAGGAAATAATGGAAAATGAAAATTTTCCAGGATAAGTGGATTTGAGCTAAGACCTGAATATTCGATTTCAGGTCTTTATAATGCCAACTTTCTTCTTACTTTTTCTAATCCAGATTCCGAAATGTAATGACAGGTTTCAGGAGATTCTAAATTTAACTCTGCAAGCTCGAGTAAGATCATTGAAATCTTTTTAGCAGAAGCCGTGCTGTTATTGGAATTATCTTTAGTGGTGGTAATTGCTGATAGGTCCATATTAAAATTTAATTGAACACTAATATCAATTGATCCCCGACTAATAGCAATACCCAAAATCGGGTAAATCGCATACCTAAATTAGGTTCAAAGCGACATTTTTTGAATCTGAAGCTTCAACTCTGGCAATAAATCTTTTTCGAACCACTCGTTTTTCTTCATCCAAATTCGATTTCTTGGTGAGGGATGCGGCAATGGAAGATATACTGGCAAAAAGCTTTTATATATTTTAACTGTCTCCGTTAAAGTATTTTTCGATTTATCCTTGAGGTAGTAATTCTGAGCATACTGCCCAACAAGCAAAGTAAGTTCTACCGATTTACACTCATCCATTACACGTTTGTGCCATAGTGGAGCACATTCAGGCCTCGGAGGTAAATCGCCAGACTTACCTTTTCCTGGATAACAGAAACCCATCGGAACCAACGCTACTTTGGAGGCATCATAAAATATCTCATCAGAAATACCTAGCCATTGTCTTAAATTTCTTCCACTAGCATCATCCCAAGGAATACCTGAATCATGTACCTTTCTACCAGGCGCTTGGCCAATAATAAGAAGTTTTGCAGTATTAGAAATACTGACAATAGGTCTAGGTTCATGCAAAAAAAAAGAGCTGCATACTTCGCAGCTCTTTATTTCTTTTATCAATTCTTTCATATTTTCTATCTGCCTAAGGAATAGAGCATTCTTCCATGCGCTCCCAAAGCTGACATAAATGTAGGATAAGATCTATATGGAATGTTGTATTCTTCTGCAGTCTTACGGACAATAGTTGCGATTTTCCTGTAGTGAACATGACAAATGTTAGGAAACAGATGATGCTCAATTTGGTAATTAAGACCACCAGCAAACCAAGAGAGAATTTTATTTCTTTGAGCAAAATTGCATGTAGTCTTCAACTGATGAACTGCCCAATTTTCTTCTACATAATCTTTACCTTCCACGTTTTCAAATGCATGATCCTC
>CAZWLS010000385.1:0-3256 GCA_964634415.1 uncultured Roseivirgaceae bacterium
CACTGTGGTTTATTATCATTAATAATTCCTTCTGCAGTTTGAATTAAATGAAAAAACCTGGCTTCAACTTTCTGAAGGTGAATCTTCAGCCAATACTGCTATTTTGAGACTTGAAGTTAGTGATATAAAAGCTGAACATAAACGTTTAAAATTGTTGGGAATTTCTCCTACTAATATCGACCTGGTTCCAGGAGTAGTTTCGTATTTCGATTTTAAAGATCCGGATGGAAACTTGCTTAGTTTTTACACAATTGAGAATCCTTAGTTAGGAGGTTTTGTGACTAACAATAATCTCGATTAGGTTGTTAATCAGGTGATTCTAATCTAGATTTAGCGACTATGGGGATGAAAACAGTTTTTAAAAATTGTTCAATCTGTCTTTTGTTATGGGTAGCTTTTGCTTCATGTCAAACAAGTCCGTGCGATTGCGAATCTTCTTCGCAGGAATATAAAAACAGCCTTACAGAGCGTAAACTTGATAATCTGAATGACAAGGGAAATTCAGCTGATGAGGTTAATTGGATTGTTGAAAATTCTGTAGATCGAGACCTTAGCGATATCAAAGAAGATGGGGTTCTCAGAGCACTTGTTATTTACAGTAATACGAGCTACTTCTTGTATCGAGGAATACCAATGGGCTTTGAATACGAGCTTTTAGAAAGGTTAGCTAAGCATTTGGATCTTAAGCTAGAACTTGTAGTATCCAGAAATCTTGATAATCAATTCGAAGTTCTCAATCGAGGCGATGTGGATTTGATTGCTCATGGAATGACCGTCACAAACCAACGTAAATGGGAAGTAGATTTTACTGAGTATTTGTATTTGACAAGACAAGTTTTAGTTCAGAAGCAGCCTGATAATTACTTGGATATGAAATGGGATGAACTTCAGAGGCATCTAATTCATGATCCCATTGAACTTATTAATGACACTGTTTCAATTCGTAGAAATTCAGCCTATTGGGAAAGAATGATGAGTTTGTCAAACGAGATAGGTGGTACGATTCATATTGATACTCTGCCTAGTAGTTTGACTACTGATGAAATCATTCAAATGGTAGCTGAAGGAAAGCTGAAATATACGATCGCTGATGAAAGCTTAGCATCCATTAATGCATCCTACTATCCAATCCTCAATATTGATGTTCCAGTTTCTTTTTCGCAGCGCATAGCATGGGTCACTAGAAAGAAGTCATCAAAATTGAGACAAGCTGTTAATGATTGGATTTTATCAGTGAGGAGGAAGACAGATTTTAATGTAACATTCAATAAATATTTTAAGAATAGAAGAAACTTTAGAAGTCGTACAAGGAGTGATTTTTACAGTTTAAATAATCAGCAGATCAGTAAATATGATGATCTCATCAAAAAGTACGCTAAAGAGATTAATTGGGACTGGAGACTGTTGGCTTCTCAGGTATATCAGGAATCTAAGTTTGATCCAAAAGCCGATTCGTGGGCCGGTGCAAAAGGTCTAATGCAGGTTATGCCCAAAACTGCCGCATCTTTAGGAATTAATAATCTATCTAACCCATCTGAGAGCATCCGAGGGGGAACATCATACTTGAAATGGCTTGAAGAAAATTTCAGTAGTATTCCAGACTCTGTTACAAAAATGAAATTTGTATTAGCAGCATATAATTGTGGACTTGGACATATGCAGGATGCTCAACGACTTGCAACAAATAATAACCTTGATCCCAATCAGTGGGAAGGTCATGTTAGTGAAATGCTGTTATTACTGAGTTCGCCTGGTCAATTCAATAAATCATTTATTAAGTATGGTTACGTTAGGGGCCAAGAGCCAGTAAATTATGTGAATGAAATCTTTGATCGCTACATTCATTATAAGCAGTTTATACCCCTATAGTTTTTTAAGTAAAACGTAACAAATTTGGCCTGATTGTTGTTTAAACAACAAGGACCAATTAGATGCAATTTGATACAGTCTATCCTTAAAAAGTTTTTCCAACTCCTGCTTATGCTTACTATAGCATATGCCGGAAGTTTCCTTATGATGGAGGAGACTGCGGAAAAGACGGAGAAGACGGAGAAATCAGAGGAAGCACTTCATAGCATCTATCACGGGGCTGGTTATCAGCGGACAATTGTAAAGGGTAAGGTTGAAAGAAAACGTTACTCTGAATGTAGCAAAGAATTTTATCAGGCGTTAAGAACCAGCAATTCTAATCAGCCAGATTTCAATGTCAATCACATTTATTTTTCAAGTTATTTGAGACTTCTTAGTTAAAACTATCGCTTAAACAACCGAATTTTTTCAACTAAAAAAGAAGTATCATGAAAATTTTAAAAAATTGCTTTTTAAGCATATCAGTAATATTATTTATTAGTTCTTGTACCGTTGTTCGTCAAGGTGAAGTTGGTGTAAAACGTAAACTTGGAAAGCTTGATCCCAATACAATTGAGGCTGGCGCCAAGGTATTTAATCCTTTGACTACTACAATTCTTCGTTTGCCAATCAGAACGGTTAATGTGGAAATACAGAGTAACCTGCCTTCTAAAGAAGGTCTCAATGTACGTTCCATCATTTCCATTCTCTATCATATCAAGCAAGAAAATGCTGCTGATATTATCGAAAACATTGGAACAAATTATGAAGATGTAGTTATTAAAAGTGTTTTCCGCTCTGCATCAGCAGATGTTTGTTCTCGATTTTTTGCTAAGGATATGCACACATCAAAACGTGCTGTAATAGAGGAGGAGATAAGAGTAAGAATGCAGGAGTTATTGTCGGAAAGAGGATTTGAAATCGAAGCTGTGCTCTTAAAAACAATCCAACTACCGTCTGGACTTGCCATGGCTGTAGAAAATAAGCTTGAAGCAGAGCAAGAAGCACAAAGAATGGAATTTGTATTGCAGAGAGAGAGAATGGAAGCGCAAAGAAGAAAAGTAGAAGCTGAAGGAATTAGGGATGCACAAATGATTCTGCAAGAAGGAATAAACCCTCAAATCATCCAGTGGCAAAGTATTCAAGCTTTCAAGGAGCTAGCAAACTCTCCTGGATCAAGAGTGATTATTACTGACGGTAATGCTCCATTTCTAATAGAGCCAAACGGTAATTAAGTACCAGCTAAATACTTAGTTCTATAATGGTTAAAAGCCAGGCAATTTTGCCTGGCTTTTTTTGCTTATTGAATTAATTATCGAATTATTTTATTTAAATAAATAAATATTTTATTGCCCTTATTTAATTATTAGTAATATATAATCTTGAAAAAATTAAATTCTCTCTTTGA
>CAZWLS010000386.1:0-3242 GCA_964634415.1 uncultured Roseivirgaceae bacterium
TCTGAACAGATAGAAATACTCATCGAACTTCTCCAATCACAACAACAAGTTTCTAATTGAAATGACCATTCTATACTTCATCGATATTTTAGGAACCATGGTCTTTGCTATAAGCGGAGCGTTGGCTGGCCGTGATAAAAAACTTGATTTCTTTGGTATCGCTGCAGTAGGATTAATCACTGCCATCGGAGGTGGCACAGTTCGAGATATACTTCTTGGCAGCACGCCGGTAGGCTGGATGAACGATTTGATCTATTTAGCAATGATTGGATCAGGTATACTAATCTCGTTACTGTTTGGAAAAGTGGTAAGGAAGCTGCGCCGCACCTTCTTTATGTTCGATACAATAGGTATTGCCGTTTTTACAGTTCTAGGGCTCCAAAAAGCACTTACGCTTGATGTGCATCCGATTATTGCCATCATGATGGGGATGGTTTCTGCAGTTTTTGGCGGCGTTATTCGGGACATCGTCTGCAACGAGATTCCATTGATATTCAGAAAAGAAATTTATGCGTTGACCTGCCTGTGTGGTGGCATCATCTTCATTTTAATGAATAAACTAGGGATGGATCAGACCTACAATATAATCCTGACTATCCTGTTCATAGTTTCATTTAGGATTCTAGCTGTAGCTTTCAAATGGCAGCTCCCAGATATTACCAACTAATCAATTGGAGTAGTACTCGTAGCGGAAATAGAGAAAAACTATCCTCCGTCGATAAACTAAAAATCCCTCTCGTACGATCTCATCTACATATTCTTTTGAACTCGTGCTACATTTACCTAACAACCAAGAAACCTAAAATGAAAAAATTCCTTTACGTAATGATTGCTGGAGCGCTTTTCAGCTGTCAAACACAATCAGAAAATAAAGAAATGGAAACAGCAAATCCGTTCTATCAAGAATGGGATACTCCTTATGGTGTGCCTCCTTTTGATCAAATCAAGGATGAACACTACATGCAAGCTTTTCAGGATGGCATGGATCAGCAACTAGCCGAAGTTGATCAAATAGCTAACAATGAAGATGAGCCTACTTTCGAAAATACCATCGAAGCCTTCGAAAAGTCTGGAGATTTATTGAATAAAGTGAGCAATGTCTTCTTCAATTTGACATCTGCAAATACAAACGACTCGCTTCAAGGTATTTCCAGAGCAATCAGTCCTCAGCTGTCTGCTCATGGCGATAATATTTTCTTAAACGAAAACTTCTATAAGCGAGTAAAAGCTTTATACGATCAAAGAGCTGACCTGGATCTTACCATTGAACAAAATAAACTTTTGGAGGATTATCACACAGGATTTGTTCGAGCTGGAGCTGCATTGGATGGCGAACAAAAATCTCAGATGCGTGCTTTCAATGAACAACTATCTTCACTGTCTGTTGCATTTGGTGAGAATGTGCTTGCTGAGACCAACAAGTTTGAAATGGTCCTGTCAGAAGAAGACCTTGATGGACTTCCTGAAAGCGTAATCAATGCTGGTGCAGATGCCGCAAAAGAAAGAGGACATGAAGGAAAGTATGTATTCACAACTCACCGCCCAAGTCTTTATCCATTCATCACCTACTCAACAAGAAGAGATTTAAGAGAGCAATTGAAGAAAGGTTACATCAACAGGGGAGATAATGACGATGAGAATGATAACAAAGAACTGGCTGTACAACTAGCCAATGTAAGACTTCAAAAAGCCAACCTATTAGGATACGAAACGTGGGCAGATTATGTATTAGCTCAGCGAATGCTCAATTCGCCTGACAAGGTTTATAATCTGCTAAATAAAGTTTGGCCTGCAGCTATCCAAGCAGCAAAAAATGAGCGTGACTTGATGAAAGAAATGGCGGCTAAAGAGGGCAATGATATCGATATTATGCCTTGGGACTGGTGGTATTACGCCGAAAAGATCAAGATGGAAAAATACAACCTTGATGAAAATGAGATTCGACCTTACCTGAAGGTAGACAACGTCATCAACGGAACGTTTACACTAGCCAACAAACTTTTCGGTATGACATTCGAAGAGCAAACTGACATACCAAAGTATCACCCTGATGTTAGAACCTACACGGTAAAAAATGAAAACGGCGAATTGATCGGGATTTACTTATCAGATTGGTTTTATAGAAGCAGTAAAAGAGGTGGAGCATGGATGAATACCTATAGAAGTCAAAGCAATATGGGAGGCAATAAAATCATTCCTATTGTGACGAATGTTGGCAACTTTACCAAGCCAACAGGAGATACTCCATCACTACTTTCTCAAGATGAAGCATCTACATTGTTTCATGAATTTGGACATGCGCTTCACGGATTGCTTTCAGAATGTACATACCCTTCAATATCTGGGACTTCTACTCCTCGAGATTTTGTAGAATTCCCTTCACAGGTGATGGAAAACTGGGTTTTTGAACCGGAAATGCTTGCACTGTACGCATTTCATTATGAAACTGGTGAAGTAATGCCTGAAGAGCTCGTGCAGAAGATTAAAAATGCAGGTCAATTCAATCAGGGATTTGGTACTGTAGAATACATGGCCGCATCATACCTTGACATGGCATACCATACAATCACTGAGCCTATAACCATGAATGCTGATGAATTTGAAGATGCTGCTATGGAGAAAATTGGGATGATTGATGCTGTAGTTACACGATATAGAACTGGATATTTCCAACATGCCTTTTCTAGTCCAGAAGGATATTCTGCAGGCTACTATAGCTACCTCAATTCAGAAGTAATGGATGCGGATGCATTTGGTGCATTCAAAGAAAATGGCCTATTTGATAAAGCAACAGCAGACGCATATAGAGAGCACATACTTTCTAAAGGTGGTACAAGAGATGCCATGGAGATGTATGTAAACTTTAGAGGCAGAGAACCAAAATTTGAAGCCATCCTAGAGAGAAGGGGCTTTAACTAAGGCACATACAATAAATGTCAGGAGGCCAGCATTTTGCTGGCCTTTTTTGTTGCTTGCTACCGCTTAAATAAAACTAACCCCGTTTCCGACACGGCATTATTAAGTTGCCGCCGAAAACTAAAAACCCAAAAAGTATGAAAAGAATATTTGTACTAATGTTGGCGATGGTGTTTGTTGGACTAAGCACAGACCTCAACGCTCAAAAAAAGAAAAAAAAGAAAGGTGATGAAGCTGCCCAGGAAGCACCTAAAAAAAAGAAGGGCGATCTGAAAAGCTACTCTGAGGTAATCACAGAGGATGCAATTTCTGATGAAGGTCTTATC
>CAZWLS010000387.1:0-3241 GCA_964634415.1 uncultured Roseivirgaceae bacterium
TAAACGAATGCTTATTTCTCTTTCATTAATAATTAACACTAATTAATCACTTCATATCCATGGACAAAATAGATCCACTAAATCAAGTAGCCGAATTTCATAAGACTTTTAGACATCCAATTCTTGACTCTCCACAAATTCCTTCAGAGGATAGATGTAAATTGAGAGTGTCACTTATTGCTGAAGAGTTAAAGGAATTGCAGGAGGCTATTGATGATAAAGATGTGGTTGAAATTGCAGATGCATTGTGTGACATACAATACGTTCTTTCAGGCGCTATTTTAGAATTTGGAATGGGCGAAAAGTTCAAAGAACTGTTTGAAGAAGTTCAGAGATCTAATATGAGCAAGGCTTGTGAAGATGAGGAAGAAGCAAAGCAGACTGTGGCTCATTACAAGAGTGAGAAAGATACCGATGCCTATTACGAAGAACGAGATGGGAAGTGGCTAGTATATAGAGTTGGAGACAATAAGACGCTGAAGTCTATCAATTATTCTCCGGCAGATTTAAAGTCCATTTTAAATAGATAAGGATTCCCTCATTTTGCGTTGTTAATACAACAATGCGGTTTGTAATTACAATTCTACTTTTTCTGTGGAGCATTAATATGCTGGCGCAGACCACGCGAATTCTATTTGTTGGTAATAGTTTAACGTATACAAACAACCTTCCATCTCTTGTAGAACAAGAGGCTAAGAGTCGTGGCTTGAAAGTAAAAACTTTGATGATTGCGTACCCAAATTATGCACTAATCGATCATTGGAATGATGGAGAAGTTCAGAAGTATATCAAGAGTGAAAAGTTTGATTATGTAATTATCCAGCAAGGGCCATCCTCGCAAACTGAGGGTAGAAGAATGCTGATCGAGGACGGCAATAAACTGCAAAAGCTATGCGAGCAAAGTGATACACAGTTGGCATATTTCATGGTATGGCCTTCTCAAACTTATTACTATACGTTTGATGGAGTAATAAAGAATCATAGAGATGCAGCAGAAAAGAATGGTGCAATTCTTTGTCCGGTAGGTGAAGCTTGGCGAGCATACTTTAATAATACCAAAGAATACTCATTATATGGATCCGATGGTTTTCATCCTTCGCCTAAGGGCAGCAGACTTGCCGCTGAAGTTATAGTCGACACGCTATTTAGCAATGAATAGACTTAAAACATATGCTGACGTACCTATAAGATTCGCAGTTGGATTTCACTTGATCTATGGTGCGCAGGATAATGTCTTTTCTTGGGAAAGAATGTTAGAGTTTGAGCAATTTTTGAGGGCCTTTGAAACTCCATTTCCTTTGCTTTCAGCAATAATTTCTGTCTATGCACAATTCATATGTGGGATACTTTACATTATGGGTTGGAAGGTTCGCTATGCAGGTTTAGTAATGATCTTTAACTTCATCGTGGCCATAATTCTTGTACATCTCAGTGATCCATATCCGAATGTTTATCCAGCAATTAGTATGTTGGGTGGTTCAATATTTCTTGTATTCAATGGAGCAGGTGCGTTTAGTATCGATCATTGGTTGCAAATAAAAAAAGGCAGCTGATATAGCTGCCTGTCATAGTAGAGTAGGTTGATGCGATTCTAGTCAACTTTAGTCATATAGACATTTCTATTTCTTTCATGTTCATCACTTACCAAAATTCCATCGATAAGTTTCCATTCATCATCATCTGTGCTGATATTGAAGCTGTCTCCATCATCATCTATGTCTTCAATTACTAAGTACCCGCGTCTATTAATGTACCAAGTGCCAGTTTCAGTTTCAGTCTCATTGTAAGCATCGACGGTGATCTTAACATCATTGTCTCTTTGAAATTCAAAATAGATTTCAATGTCATCTAAGATGCCACCGACAAATCCAGATACAGCTTTAATGATAATTTCTTCAAGCATGGTGTCTGCTTCTTCGGCTTCTTCATCCATTTCTTCTTCGATATCAATGATGAGTTTCCAGGTACCAATGATGTCTTTTTCCTGTACTTTTTGTGCCTGTGCACCTATGGCAAGACATAAAGCTAAAGTGAATAATGTGATAGTCCGTTTCATTTTGATTTGGTTGTATTTTGTTATGCAAGGTACTAGTTATACTTGATTTACTGCAAAAGGTTTCATTTTGCTTGAAACTGGGTATCACTGCACACTATTTTATACCTTTGCAGGCAAGATTAAGAATAATATGTTTGATAGTTTAAGTGTAAAGCTGGATAGGGCGTTTAAAACGCTAAAGGGACAAGGTCAAATTACAGAGATCAATATTGCGACTACTGTTAAGGAGATTAGGAGAGCGTTAGTTGATGCCGATGTTAATTACAAAGTTGCTAAGAATGTCACTGATAAGATAAAGGAAGAGGCACTAGGTCGAGATGTTTTAATATCCGTTTCTCCGGGACAGTTGCTAACTAAAATTGTATCAGAAGAGCTTACAAAGCTGATGGGTGAAACCAACGTGCCAATTAGTTTGGACGGTAACCCTAACATAATTCTTATTTCTGGACTACAAGGATCTGGTAAAACGACATTTACCGGAAAGCTGGCAAACATGCTTAAAAAACAGGGTAGGACTGTTTTACTGGCTGCTTGTGATATATATAGGCCGGCTGCAATCGATCAGTTGAAGGTGCTAGGAGAGCAGGTGGGTGTGGAGGTTTATGCTGAGCCTGAAAATAAAAATGCTGTTCAAATCGCTAAAAATGCAATCAAGCATGCCAAGGATAATGGTAAAAAGACGCTCGTAATTGATACAGCTGGACGTTTGGCGGTAGACGAGGAAATGATGAATGAAATTTCTGAGCTTAAGCAAGCAGTCAATCCGGCAGAGACATTATTTGTAGTCGATTCAATGACGGGGCAAGATGCAGTTAATACTGCAGCTACCTTCAATGAGAGATTAGATTTTGATGGGGTTGTTCTTACCAAATTGGATGGTGATACACGAGGTGGTGCTGCGCTTTCGATCAGAAAAGAAGTAGATAAACCTATTAAGTATATCTCAACAGGTGAAAAGATGGATGCTATTGATCTGTTTCACCCGGATAGGATGGCTAGCAGGATTCTTGGAATGGGTGATGTGGTCAGCCTTGTTGAGCGTGCGCAACAAAATTACGATGAAGAAGAAGCACGAAGAATCAACAAAAAGATTCGTAAAAATCAATTTGGCTTCGATGACTTCCTAGCTCAAATGGAGCAAATGAAGAAGATGGGAAGTATTAAAGACTTGCTTGGCATGATTCC
>CAZWLS010000388.1:0-1609 GCA_964634415.1 uncultured Roseivirgaceae bacterium
GGATTTCATGGAAGCAGCATTAAGGTTGGTGATAAGGTGGCTCCTGCAATGCAAGTAGTTATCGGCGGTGGCCTTAGCCAAGACGGCGCAGGATTTATTGCAGAAAAAGTAATTAAAGTTCCGACACGAAGGGCGCCGCAAGTACTGAGGAGTATTCTGGATGACTATGAAGAAAAGCACATTGATGGAGAGTACTTCAATGATTACTACCAAAGAAATGGGAAGAAGTATTTCTATGGTTTGCTAAAGCCTATTGTAGATAATGAATTTGATGATAATGATTTTATCGATTGGGGTAAATCAACATCATTTCTCCCGGATATTGGAGTAGGAGAGTGTGCAGGAGTCATGGTCGACTTAGTAGGTACCATCTTAGACGATGCAAGGGAAAACCTGGTAAAATCGAAAGAATCATTCAATAAAAAGGAGTGGGCTTACACGATATTTTATGGCTACAATACATTCATTATTGGAGCTAAAGCACTCTTGTTAGCAAATGATATCCAATGCAACACGCACAAGAAAATATTAGAAGATTTTGAGGAATTGATTCTCAAAAGTGGGTGGTCGGATTTTCAAGATTCTTTCTCAAAAGAAGTTCTTGCCATCAATCAAAATGAGCCATCAGAATCCTTTGCTAGAGAATACTTGAATAAGGCGATAGGGTTTTTGGAAAAAGTCGAGAATCGTAGATCTGCCCAGGGTCAATCGGGAATTGAAAAATCTGTCATTGTCAGTCATTATAAAGCATAAAAAATGGAAAAGAGATATCCAAAACTCACATTGGTAGGGGCCGGTCCTGGGGATCCGGAGTTGATTACGCTAAAAGGAATCAAAGCTTTAGAAAAAGCTGACGTGGTTCTATATGATGCTTTAGTTGATCCAGAGCTACTCCATTATGCGAGGAATGCTGAGCATATATTGGTCGGTAAACGAGCCGGAAAAGCGAGTGTTTCACAGAAAACCATCAACAGGTTGATTGTTGAAAATGCCTTAAGCAAAGGTCATGTTGTACGGTTAAAGGGAGGTGATCCATTTGTTTTTGCAAGAGGATTTGAAGAGATCACTTATGCCGAGCAATTTGGAATAGAGACGGATGTTGTAGTCGGTATTAGCAGCATTATGCTTCCAGGATTATATGGGATCCCGTTGACATGCAGAGGGATAAACCAGAGCTTTTCAGTACTCACTGCTACAACAGCTGATGGAAGCATTAGTCAAGAAGTAATTAACGCTGCCAAGTATGCACCTACTGCTATTATTTTCATGGGTTTAAATAAACTAAACTCAATAGTAGACGCCTATTTGAAGGAAGGCAGAGGAGACCTTCCAGTGGCTATTATCAGCAATGGTACGCTTAAAAGTAGTGAAGTTATTGCCAGTAATGTGAAATCGATTGTACAAGTAGTACAATCGAAAAAACCTAAGGCTCCGGCACTTTTAGTGTTTGGTGAAGGAGCTGCCAGTGCACATTTAAATCAAATATTTAGTGAACATTTTAAAACAGAAATAGCATGAGCACGGATAATAAACTATTTCCAATTTTTCTTAAGTTGAACGAATTGAACATTCTTGTAGTAGGTGGTGGAAATGTAGCGTTGGAAAAGCT
>CAZWLS010000388.1:1619-3207 GCA_964634415.1 uncultured Roseivirgaceae bacterium
GCAGGCACTCTTGAAAAACGATCCGAATGCGAATGTTAAAGTCGTAGCGGACTTTGTTTCAAACGAAGTAGGTGATCTAATTGAAAAACATAGCAGCGTACGATTAATAAACAGAAAATATATTTCGTACGATTTGGAGTCGGTGGATATAGCAATATTGGCCACTGACAGCCCTGCCTTACACTATCGTATCCGGCAGGAAGCAAAACAGCATGGGGTCATATTGAATGTGGCTGATACACCACATTTATGCGATTTCTATCTCGGTGCAACAGTCAGCAAAGGCAACCTCAAATTGGGGATTAGTACGAATGGGATGTCACCCACTTTCGCCAAACGACTAAGGGAATTTTTTGAACAAACAATCCCTGACGACACAGATGAATTACTAAAAAATCTACGTCTTATTCGGGATCGCCTTAAGGGAGATTTTGCATTTAAGGTTGAGGAATTGAATAAAATCACTAAATCATTAGCAGCCAATGGACTTCACAAAAATCACAATTAACCTTGAAGACTTAAATAAGGAGTTTGATAGATACAATCCTCAAGAGAGATTGGGTAAAGTCTTTGAGGTTTTTGATAGCGATAGGGTGTTAATGACATCCTCATTTGGATCTACTTCTGTCATTTTGCTTCATATGATTAGCAAAGTGCGTCCAGATCATCCTATTTATTTTATTGACACGGGATATGTGTTTCCAGAAACAAAAAGATATAGAGATCAACTTATTGATCGACTCAATTTGAATGTTGTTGATGTAGGCGCTAAACCAAATCATCATCGGTTTACAGCGGAGAATTTGACATGGAAATATACCAGCGACTTGTGTTGCTTTATCAATAAGGTAGGGCCAACAGAAAAGTTGAAAGAAGGGAAAGAAGTGTGGATTTCCGGCCTCTTAAGATATCAAAATGCAAATAGAGAGAAGCTCAACATTTTTGAGCAGCGTAGCGATATAATTAAGTTTCATCCCATCATTGATATGACAGAAGAGGAGGTTCAAACATATTGCCTCATTTATGAACTTCCGCTGAATCCATTGGTATATCAAGGGTATGGATCTATTGGTTGTACACATTGTACAGCAAAAGGTGAAGGTAGAGAGGGGAGGTGGCTAAATAGCTCCAAAACAGAATGTGGATTACATACATAAAAGAAGCCCCAAAAGGGGCTTCTTTTTATTATGAGGAGAGATTATTGATTTATAATTTGAATACCAGTTTTTGTAGCATTTTTTGCCTAACAAGCTTTCCTTGTTGTTTGCCTGGAATCCACTTTGGCGATGCTTCGATGATTCTTTTCGCTTCCTCATCGCAACCGGCACCAATCCCTTTCAGAATTTCAACGTTTGACAAACTGCCATCCTCTTCTACGATGAATTGAACATATACAACACCTTCAACGCCTTGATCTTTTGCTTGCGTTGGGTATTTTAAATTTTCACTCAGATATTTGGATAGTCCATCCACGCCACCATTGAAACTAGCAGCTTCCTCTACAACTGTGAAAACAGCATTTTCACTTTGTTCTTGTATTTCTATGGTTTTTTCGAATAAGTCTGAGGATTGATTAACAATTAGTGTT
>CAZWLS010000389.1:0-3192 GCA_964634415.1 uncultured Roseivirgaceae bacterium
ATGCCCGTCAACGAGACAAAGAAATTTATGAATTACTTCAGGAAAATGGAATCGAATTCAAAGCCAAAAAGGACCATGTAATTTTTGAAAAAGAAGAAATTGTAAAAGACAATGGAAGTCCATATGTAGTGTATACACCATACAGCAAGCTATGGAAAAATCGTCTTGAGCCAGCCCATTATGAGCGTCAAAAATCTTCGGAAAATATTAATTGGTACAAAACAGAATCAATCAAAATTCCATCATTAAAAGACCTTGGTTTCGAACCCACTGGTATACCTTTTCCTGACAGGAAAATGAATGAAAAAATAGTTGGGAATTATGACCAAACAAGGGACATTCCATCCATCCCGGGAACGAGCAGATTGAGCCTTCATCTAAGGTTTGGAACCATCAGTATTAGAGAGCTTGTAAGACGATCTAAAACGTTAAATGAGAAGTATCTAAATGAATTGATCTGGAGGGATTTTTACCAGACTATTTTATGGCATTTTCCGGATGTGGTATCCAGCAATTTTAACAGCAAATATGATGGAGTGAAATGGAGAAATAATACAGACGAATTTGAAAAGTGGAAAGCTGGAAAAACCGGGTATCCCATAGTCGATGCTGGGATGAGAGAGCTTAACAAAACAGGTTTCATGCATAACCGTGTTCGAATGATAGTAGCAAGTTTTCTTACCAAACATTTGCTAATTGATTGGCGATGGGGAGAGGCATATTTTGCTGAAAAACTATTAGACTTTGAACTTGCCAGCAACAACGGAGGATGGCAGTGGGCAGCAGGAACTGGGGTAGATGCGCAACCATATTTCAGAATTTTTAATCCATATTCTCAAACAGAAAAATTTGATAAATCACACAATTACATCAACAAATGGATCCCCGAATTAGATAGTAAATATTATCCAGATCCTATTGTTGATCATAAGGTTGCAAGAGAGAGATGCTTAGAAGCTTACAAGAGCGCATTAGGTTAAATTACTAATTTTATTAGTAATATTTCATACTTACATATAAAGCCTTGTAATTCTGATACTTAGATACAATCACATTAGGTATATATTCTATCCATACCCGTAATAAATAGACTTTAACTAGACATCATTTTGTCCTTCATAAAATGCTAGCAACAAAAAGCGTCATCGACAAAAATGGCCTTTCTGAATTAGATATTTAAGCACCAATATAATTCTTAGTCCAAACAATTCTTTGAAGACTGAGGTTAGTTTCGTAACTTATACAAGACTCTAATTTCTTTGTTCTACTCACCACCAAATTGTAAAACTAACTCTATACCTATATGAGTGAGCAGGACCGCTTGAATGAACTTTACTCCTACCAGATTTTGGATACGGCTGCCGAAAAGCAACTTGACGAAATCGTCGAAATCGCATCCATTTCTTTTGATGTTCCCATATCTCTTATCTCATTGCTTGATGACAAAAGGCAATGGTTCAAAGCGAAGCATGGCGTCAACTCTGACTCCTTTCCTATTGAGCAATCACTCTGTCAGTATGCAATTCAAAAACCCGATGAACTCTTCATTGTAGAGGATGCTTCTAAAGACGAACGCACCATGAATCATCCGCTTGTAACCGAGGGGCCTAAGCTTAGATTTTATGCCGGCGTACCGTTGGTTTCTCCCAAAGGTTTTGCTATTGGAACTCTGTGTATCATGGATGCAAAACCTCACAAACTTAACGACCGGCAAGAGCGCCTTCTTTTGATTTTAGCAGAAGGAATTATGAGCTATTTAAATGGGCGAAAAACCATTCTAAAACAGCAGAAAAATATTGAGCATAATGCGGCGAAACTTAAGCAGCTTACAGACCAGGCACCAGGTATAATTTTCCAGTTCGAATACTCCCCAGATGGAGGAGCCAGATTCCCTTTTTTAAGCAAGGGTGTTTACAACATAGACCCGGACATGGATGTAGAATCTTTAAAAACTGACGTGAGCAGTTTACAGAAATTAATCTACATGCGAGACTTCCCTTTACTGGTAAACAGCCTTAGAGAATCTGCCGATACAATGAATGATTTAAACATCGAATTTCGAATACGAATCAAAGGGAAAGTGACGTGGCATTTGTGTATGGCTAAACCAGAAAAAAGCAATGGAGTAATCACTTGGTTTGGCACCTTTCAAGACATCACAAGTCGGGTGGAATATGAGAACACAATTGAGCAAATCTCATTTGACATCTCACACATGTTGAGGAGACCTGTGACTACATTGCTGGGACTTTCGTCAGTCATTGAAAACGATGAGAACCTTGATGCAAAAAAGTTGAAAGAGTACAGTGGCTACATTCGATCAGTGTCAGACGAACTTGACAAGTTTACCCGAAAGCTCAATGAAACTTATATCCGAAAATCCGAGATCATCAAGAAGATAAAAGGATAGTATCTAAATGCTCACCTGCCTAGGAATGGTATACCATTTCATTGTCATCTTCATCCTCCGAGACTTCTTCTAATTCTCTTAATACGAATTGATCAGCTTGTGATCTCAACTTAGACGCGATCTGACTCAGTTCATCAAACTTATTAACATATAGCTTCATGGCTGAGGAAACTTCTTCAGAACTGGCAGCCACTTGTTCCGTGCCAGCAGCAGATTCTTCTGCCACTGAAACAACAGACTCAGATTTTGAAAGCAAACTCCCAATCCTTTTCGTCTGTTCTTCCATAATCCCGAATATTTGATCTGAATAGTCGAACGTTCTATTAGCAGATGAAGAGATGTCCGATATTACTTTAAAAGCCTCTTTACCTGCATCTACACTATTGGATATTTGATCATTCATTGTGTTGAATGCCTCCATTGTACCTTTAATATCCCTTTGAATGTCTCCGACAAGCTTTTCGATCTCCTTAGAAGAAACTTGGGAATCATGTGCCAGACGTTTGATTTCTTCAGCTACTACCGCAAATCCCCTACCCTGATCACCAGCGTGTGCAGCTTCAATGCTTGCATTTAAAGCAAGTAAGCTTGTTTGCGCACTTATTTCCGTAATTACACTCACTATTTGATTGATCTGGTCATTTCGGTTGTTTAATTGCTCTATAGCAGCGTTACTTTGACCAAATGCCATCAAAACCTCCTCGTTTAGCGAGATTATCTTAGACATTTCTGCAGAACCCTTCTCACTGAGCTCTTTGTTGTCACTTGCCAGGCTTTTAATT
>CAZWLS010000390.1:0-3167 GCA_964634415.1 uncultured Roseivirgaceae bacterium
GACATACGATTTGAATGACTTTGCAAAAGTGTTGATTTTGTTAGGGCAATCTTCTTATGACAGTACCTTAAATGAACAACTAGTTGATGTTTCTCAGCGTATACCGGTTCTGAAATTTCCACTTAGCAACCTCAATCATGGTATTTCGAACGTAGATCTCCTTATAAATCAACAAGAGGACCTCAGGCCAGAGCTTTTAATCACATCAGGTCTTTCGGTACTTTCAAAAAAAATGAAACAGTTTTTGAGAAAGCAAAAACCAGAAAAACACATCCATTTAGACCCAGCAGGCGTCAATATAGATACATTCAATACGAAGCCTGAAATACTCAATTATGGATTGGTTGATTTTCTTGCTAAACAAAATTTTTCTTTTGTTGACGATGAGTACTTGAAGAAATGGAACTCTTATAGTAGTAAGGTAGATAAATCTATAAGTGAAAGTATTGGTGAGTTGGACTATTCTGAAACCACGGTTGCCAGAGAGGTTCTGAAATCTATTCCTGAAGGATCAAACCTCCATCTAAGCAATTCAATGCCTGTACGCTATGCGGATATGTTTGGCGTTCCAGCTAATGTTGCTTGCTATAGCAACAGAGGAACAAGTGGTATCGATGGATGTACTTCTACAGCTCTAGGTTCAGCATTAGTTTCTAAAGAATTAAATATTCTAATCACTGGTGATCTTGCTTTCTTGTATGATAGAAATGCCTTCTTCCATAATTATCAGCCATCCAATTTCAGAGTCATTATACTAAATAATCAAGGGGGAGGAATTTTTCGCTTAATTGATGGACCTTCCAACTTACCCGAACTTGAAGAGTATTTTGAGACAAGACATAATAGAACAGCAGAATATATTTGCGCTGAAAATGGATTAGTGTATCAACAAGTGCGTGATCTTGATACCCTATCAGTATGTCTGGAAGAATTCTATAGCGAAAGTGAAAGATCAAAAGTAATAGAAATATTTACCAGTCCAGAGGTAAATCAAAGAGTATATCGAGAATTAAAAATGTATATAAATGAGCGAATCAAAAATCGATTGGATTAGTGCTGAAGGATTTGAAGACATTACCTATAAGAAATGCGGCAAAGTAGCTAGGATCGCTTTTAATCGACCAGAAGTTAGAAATGCTTTTCGTCCTAAAACGGTAGCAGAGTTGTATAAGGCGTTTCTAGATGCTAGAGAAGATGTTAATATTGGTGTTGTATTGTTAAGTGGAGAAGGGCCATCAAAAAAAGATGGTGGTTGGGCATTTTGTAGTGGCGGAGATCAAAATGCAAGAGGTCATCAGGGATATGTAGATGATGATGGAATGCCACGTTTGAATATTTTGGAGGTTCAACGATTAATTAGGTTTATGCCTAAAGTTGTAATAGCCGTGGTGCCAGGTTGGTCGGTTGGTGGTGGTCATAGTTTACATACCGTTTGCGATCTTACTTTAGCTAGTAAGGAGCATGCTATTTTCAAACAAACTGACGCAGATGTTACCAGCTTTGATGGTGGGTATGGATCAGCATACCTTGCTAAGATGGTAGGTCAAAAACGAGCCAGAGAGATATTCTTTTTAGGACGCAACTATTCCGCGCAAGAAGCATACGAAATGGGTATGGTTAATGCCGTAATCCCGCATGATGAACTTGAAAATGAAGCATTTCATTGGGCACAAGAGATACTTGCCAAATCCCCTACTTCAATCAAAATGTTGAAATTTGCATTTAATCTAACGGATGATGGAATGGTAGGCCAACAAGTTTTTGCTGGTGAAGCTACAAGACTTGCTTACATGACTGACGAAGCAAAGGAAGGAAGAAATGCTTTTCTTGAAAAAAGGAAACCGGACTTTAACGATATAAAGTGGATACCATAAGAAACGAAAAAGGGGTGCTTAACACCCCTTTCCTTTTAGTATCGCTTTATTATTCGAATACTCATATTCGATTCCGAACGTTCGAGCTATAATTTCTATAGCATCTTTTGGTTTCTTTTTATTGAACGTAGATGTCAATTTACATTCCTTGAATGCAGGATTTTCGAAACTTACATCTATCCCGTAAACATCTTCTATTATTTTCTCAACTTCAGACATTGGAGTCCCATCAAACACAATGACTTTTGTTTTCCATGCTAGGTAGTTCTTATCATCATTGTTGGTTTTGATAATACCAATGTTGGAATTTTTAACAAGCCCTTTTTCTCCCTTTTCTAATTTCACTGAAACTGATTCTGTTCCGTTAACATTCTTCGAAAGTTCAACTACACCTGATTCTACGCTTACTTCAGTAACTGCATCGTAGGTGTCTACAACAAATGAGGTACCTAACACTTCAACCGTTGCGTTATCAGTGTGGATAATAAAAGGCCGTGTTTCATCTCTTTCTATATCGAAATAGGCTTTACCCGTCACTCTCACCTCTCTGCTATCTTCATCAAATTTGATGACTTCTAATTGAGAGTTTTCATGTAATGCAATCAAACTTCCATCAGCAAGAGATTGATTGCTAACATTCGTTCCGTTGCCCCCATTTTGATTTAATATAAAGAGCAATGAAATGGCCAAAACCAATACTGCAGCGCTTGCATATTTCACCCAACTCTGCATAATAAAAGGAACTTGCTTTCCTTGAGGTTCTTCTAAAATTTCTTTTAAAACATGAGCTGGTGGTGCCATCTCAGGTTGAGAAATTACCCAGACGGATTTAGCATCAAAAAATGCTTCCGCATTGGTTTTAGATTCCGATCTCCACTTTTCAACTAAGGATATTTCGTCCTTGGTTGCTTCTCCAGAAAAATATTTTGCTAGTACTTCTTCCATTTTCTTCTTATCGTCTGGTTATTAACAACTTACACCTAATAACCCCCTATTTATTTTTACAAATTATCAAATTTTGGATCATAATTTATAGGTACCAAATCTGCCGTTCGTTCCCAAGCCCAATATCCATATGTTGTAAGCCCAAATTTATCCATTACTTCACCTGACAAATCTAATCTAACAGACCCTCGTAAAAGCCTTAAAACAGAAATTTGATTGCCTGTTGCATCAACCTATCCTTCAACTTATCCTTATCGACAATGTAGACATCGTCTACTTAACTCTCACACAAAATGTAGACGCCGTCAACATTGCGATGCACAAAATGAGTGACACGAATTGAGCGAA
>CAZWLS010000391.1:0-3160 GCA_964634415.1 uncultured Roseivirgaceae bacterium
TATTTGTACTTTGTGGAGTACGGCAAGGACGTGTTGGCCTTTTCTAAAGAACTCAGCATCCGCGGGTGATTAGTGCCTGGGTTCTGACCAAATATTAGAATGATTTCTGCATGCTCAAAGTCTTGCAATTGGACGGAGCCTTTTCCAATGCCTAAAGTCTCGGTTAGACCTACACCACTCGACTCATGGCACATATTCGAGCAATCCGGAAGATTGTTTGTGCCGAGTTTTCTTACAAATAGTTGATATAAAAATGCAGCCTCATTACTGGTTCTGCCGGATGTGTAGAAAACAGCTTCATCTGGGTGATTTAATGATTTAAGGTGAGTGCCTATGATCTCAAATGCGTTATCCCAATCAATAGATTCATATCTAGGACTTCCCTCTTTTTTGATCATTGGTTGAGCGAGTCTGCCTTGTTGTCCTAACCAGTAGTCACTTTTTTTGCGAAGTGACTCGATCGTATGTTGTTTGAAAAATGCCTCTCCTGCTAACTTATGCTGGGCTTCCTCTGCGATAGCTTTCACCCCATTTTCACAGAATTCACCAATTTTTGATCTTTTTTCTGGATCTGGCCAAGCACAGCCCGGACAGTCTATTCCGTTTTTCTGATTCAACTTCTTTAACAACTTCAATGCTTTCCAAGGAGGCATGGCATTGAATATCATCCTGCTAGCATTGGTAACGGACTTAGGTCCTACAGATACTTTGGGAGGGTTTGTTATTCTTAAATGATGCTGATCAGACATGTAGTTAAAGATAGGAATCTCTTTGTCTAATGGCTAATTTAGATTGATGCAAGATGATTTAAACGGATTGATCTTAATGGGAGGGAGCAGTACCAGAATGGGAATGGATAAATCATCTATTCAATATTACGATAAACCTCAAGGAGAGCACTTGTTTGAACTATTACATTCATATGTTTCTGAATGCTACGTGTCTTTAAACAGAGAACGAACACTAACCTTTACGGATCAAATAATTATAGATGGTTTTGATTTAAAGGGACCACTAAATGGAATATTAAGCGCACATGAATTTCAGCCTTCCAAAGCATGGTTAGTGTTGGCAGTAGACCTTCCGCTTATTAATTCTAAAACACTTAGCAAGCTGATCTCTCAACGTGATAGGCAAGCATATGCAACTGCCTTTCTAAATGCTAGAGATAACTTCCCAGAACCATTGGTTACAATATGGGAGCCTACAGGATTGCGGAAGTTAAAAGAGTTTCACACCAGTGGCAGAACAACCTACCCAAGAGACTTTCTTCAAAGTGAAGAGATAAAACTTATAAATGTTGATACTGAAAATGAACTGCTAAATGCGAATAACGAATATGAATTGAAATTGGTTAGATCGATACTAAGCTCTAAATAAAACAAGGGACCCTAGAGTCCCTCGTTAACTACCAATCACCAACCTAAGTTGAATCTTTAATAACCATTGCCTATATCTGGTTATTTGCCTGGCGGACACTTTATTATGACTGATGTCAAAATAGAGTGCTTAAAATGAAACCAATTATTTATATCATTTCAAATTGTATTTAAGATGCAGAAGCATGCCTGTACTACTAAGTCTAACCTGTCCCCATCCAACTCCTCCGAGTGTGTTTTTCAGGAATGGCTCTGCTTCAATTGAGATGTTTTTAGAAATCTTCCGGTTGATACCAGCGGATAAATTGTAAACTCCGAAGAAATGGTTGTTTTCGTTTGCTACTTCCCATCCCGCCGGACGGCTTCCTAAACTTGCTTGGTAGCCAAGATCATAGTCATAATCATATCTTTCAGTCAGCATCAAATAACTGCTCATACCAGCGCTTAGAAAAAATGATGTTCTTTCTCCTTCTCTTATTCGATACCTAAGATTAATAGGGATATCTATCACTTTACAGTTTGCTACAATCTCACTAGGTGCATCGTTTCCGTTCCAAAATCCTGCCGGTACAGTGTACTCCTCAATGTCTGTTGTGTTGTAAAGCTTTCTCGTCAAGATTGCTCCTGTTGTTATGCTTAGTCTTTTAAGAATAAAATACTCTACAGTTATTCCTACATCTATACCAGGTTTTGTAAATTCATTCAATTGCCCAACAGTTGTAAAGTCAGGAGCTATAACAACTCCTAAACTCCATCGGTTAAATGGAGTTTGAATGATTTCCCGTTCGTTAGAATCACTGAGTAATTGCGCATTATTATCATCGTCTGGCGGTAATGGTTTGGGTGTTAATCGTTTCACCTCAGCCAAGGTTATAATGGGATACTTATATTCAATTTCTATTATTTCGAATCCCGAATGAGTAGTCTCCTCTTCATAGTTTTCTACTTCTGCAATTCTTCCATTATCAGATTCTTCATTTATAATCATTGCGATATCGCTACCAGAGTTGGAATTTAAGGCAGGACTTTCTGTATTTGAATTGGTAGGATTTGAATTGGTAGGATTTGAAACTTCAGCATTCGATTCTTCATTTTGATCAATAGATTCAGAGGGTAGTTTGCCTTTGTCAGAACTGGTATTCTCAATTATTGAAGCAGTTGATGCTTTAGAACCATTTGATTTAGTTATCGCACGACTTTCCTTAGTTAATTCCTTTTCAATAATGTCAGGTGAAGCTTCATTTTCAACTGAATTGTCATCATACTTTGCTTGATTTGCTTGACTCTCAATATTTTCTGTTGGTCTTGAGTTTTCAATACTCACTGTAGCTTTATTTTCAGAAACTGCATTAGCATTAGCTGTTGAATCGGTCAATTCGCTCGGTTTGTTGTTACTATTGATCTCATCGCCAGGTATTACTTGCGAGGTGCTACTTTCGTTAGAAACGATTACTGAAGAACTCTTATTTGTATCAAAAACCTTTTGGTATCCAAGGTAGCCTAAGCTTGTAAGCAGAAGCAATACAGCTGGTATTACCCATCTTAGACTAGCAGAAGTTGACGAAGCTCCATTTTGGGCAAGCTGCTTCTCCATGGCTGCCCAAGCAGATTCATCAAAAACGATGCCTTCTGGTTTCTTCAGTATGTTTCGAGCATACCGATCAAATTCCTTATCCGATAGCTTCCAAGAACTCATAGTCTAAAGTTTTTTTTAAAAAATCCTTCAACATTTGTCTCGCCCTGGAGAGGTTTGACTTAAGCGCCAACTGAAATACCTAGAG
>CAZWLS010000392.1:0-206 GCA_964634415.1 uncultured Roseivirgaceae bacterium
TCTTTAGAGCCAATGTATAATACGGTAGATCCTTTTCTTACTACCCATTCTCCGCTGGCTTCCTTTTTTAGTTTAAGCTGGTTTTCATCTGTTGATTTTCCGAGTAGAGTTTTTACAAATTTCATTTCGCTTTATAGGTTATGGTCGTTTTATACTTTGATGAGAACAAATTTAACTATTCTAAGTAAATAATTAAAATAATTAAA
>CAZWLS010000392.1:216-3147 GCA_964634415.1 uncultured Roseivirgaceae bacterium
TCTTCTAATAATGCAATTTATGAATTGATAAAACTATTTTAATCGATAAAAACGTACGTTTAGTCCAATTGAAGAATTATTAAATGATGTAAGTACCTACCACTTAATGAGGGACGATGCCCAAGTAAAGCCACTACCGAATGCAGCAAGACATACCAGATCGCCTTTTTTAATCTTACCTTCTTGCCATGCTTCACTCATAGCTATTGGAATAGATGCTGCTGTAGTATTGCCATATCTCATGATATTATTGTATACCTGATCATCAGACAACTTCATCTTTGCTTGCACATATTGACTAATTCGAAGGTTTGCTTGATGAGGCACAAGTAAACTTATATCTTCTGGCTTTTTATTATTGGTTGCCAGAGCCTCTCCAATAACTTCCATAAACCTTGTTACTGCATGCTTGAAAACGAAATTCCCGTTCATATAAGGATAGTAACTGGAATCTTCTGGATCTCCATCAGCTATGATTTCCGGCACCCATCTTCCAGTATTTGGACCAATTAATGCTAATTCTTCAGCATGTTTTCCTTCTGAATGAAGATGTGTTGAAAGAATTCCACTATCTGGATCTTCACTGCGGGACACGACTGCTGCACCAGCACCATCACCAAAAATTACCGTAACTCCTCTCCCCCTATCCGACTTCTCTAAACCGCCAGAGTGATTTTCAGCGCCAATTACCAAAACATTCTTGTACATGCCAGTCTTAACAAACTGATCTGCGATAGATAGACTATAAACAAACCCTGAGCACTGATTTCTGACATCTAGTGCGCCTATCTCTTTTATTCCAAGCTGCTCCTGAACCATTACACCAGGACCTGGGAAATAATAATCGGGACTAAGAGTTGCAAAAATGATAAAATCAATATCGTCAGGAGTCAAGCCAGCGTTTGATATCGCCATACGAGCAGCCTTGGTGCCCATAGTAGATGGACTATCTCCTGTTTTCGGATCAATCCACCTGCGTTCCTTGATACCTGTTCGTTCAGTAATCCATTCATCACTAGTGTCCATTAACTTGGACAGATCTTCGTTGGTCACAACATTATCGGGTACATAATGTCCAAGACCTGTAATACTTGATGTATACATGCTGTTTATTTTATAGATCTAATATACTAGAAGAGAAATTAAATAATGACAATCCCAGAGTCTTAGGCTTGACTTAAGCCATTTTACCCAGAATTAGTTACTATCATCATTGAGGTAAAAGTCCTTCAGATACGTGGTGTTTGCTCCCCCAGTTGAGTGTATTTCAAAATCATTAAGATTTAACGTTTTGCCATCCATCTTTACTTCTACCTTATATACATCGTCTGCATTAATGATCATTTCATATTGACCTTCTTCATCTAGTGAAGAGAAAAAATACATATCGGTATACTCTACTGGTCGAAAGAAAATTCTTGCATCTGTAACAGGCTTTCCTTCTGGTTCTTCTAGCAACCGACCTTTTATTTTGACGGTATGAATTTCCCAGAAAAAGAAAATATCATAATCGCCGATTGTATGTAACCTATTGGATGTGAAATATCCAGACATCTGATCATTATTAAGCTTGAAATGAATCTCATCATCTGGTGAGTTCACAGGGAATCCAATGTTGACAGGCTCCGACCAAGTGAGCGTTGTTGTATCAAACTCTGATTTAAAAATATCATATCCCCCCATCGTCTCATGTCCATCGGAAGCAAAGTATAGTGTTTTTTCATCCGGACTTAGGTATGGACTATCCTCGTTATACTCGCTATTGATTGTGGTAGCAAAAAGAGCCGGTTTGCTCCAGTCGCCAGTCACAGGATTTCGTATGGACTGAAAAAGATCCAGATTTGGTTCTTTTTTAGTTCCAACGTCTTTGGCAAAGATGATTCGATCTTCGTGCTCATTGATAAAGAAATGAGAACTTAGATGTGTTGACGATATTTTACTATCAAACTCACGAGGAACAGACCATCCAGTTTTGCTATCAGTAGGTTCACTATAAAAAAGATCACCTCCCTTATCTGTTCTAAATTGAAAGAGTCGACCGTCTTCAGCAACCACTTCAATATTTGAATTATCTCGTGAAAATACCCCTACATTGTATATTACTTCAGGGTCAGACCATGTTCGACTTCCTTCATGTCTTGTATGATAGATTTGAAATTGATCTGGATTAGAATCATCTCTATTTGATAGAAACAGCAATTCTTCATTCTCTGAAAAATAAACTGGACTAAGTTCTGCGTACTTCGTATTCAATCCCTTTTCTAATAAATGAATTTCATAGTAGTTGGGATTATCCATAAATTTTTTAGCGGCGGTTGCCCAGTTAATCCATCTGCGAGCTTCACTTAATATTTCATCACTTTTTCTGGCTGGGAGCTGGATAAATTTTTTCAAGGATTCAATAGCCTCTTCGAATTCATATTCCTTCATTTGAATTCTCCCTTTCCAGTAATAATAGAATTTATCTATGTCAGCCATTTCTGCTTCGTATTCATTAAATGGCTCCATATTCTCATATTGAGTAATAGATAAAAGCTTACAGATTTCAATTTTATACATAACATCCTCATATCCAGAATCAAGTTCTTGAATAGCTAAATATTGAGGTAATGCTTCAGCGAACTTCTCTTCATAAAATGTTTCCTCCGCCTCGCTGTATAGTTTGTATGATCTCTGCGCTTGTATTCCAGTAAAAACCATTGGTAGCAGAATGGTGAATAACAAACGAATTCCTTTTAACATATAACTGCTTTCTAATTCTTGTACAAGTTTAATTAATTAACCCTAAACCTCTATAAATAAATAAGTTATTGATTAAAATAACCAATTCGAATTCCTGCGACAATAAATAGTCCTGAAAAATCGCTTGATGCAACCCTGGCTAAATTCAGTCCATTCATTTTTTGGTAGCCTGCAGAGAGAGAAGGCTTT
>CAZWLS010000393.1:0-3135 GCA_964634415.1 uncultured Roseivirgaceae bacterium
TGGCTAACCTCCGAGGAATATCAAAAGCAGAAGTCGAGGCATTGTTGGAGATCAAAGGAGAGAAGAAACCTGCCTTCACAGCGACTATGATTTTTTTGTATCACTTCGAGTAAGCTACACGACAATTTTTCACTCAGTTGAAAAAAAGATTTGCATTGTTAGAATTTTTCGATTTTACTTTGCACCGAAATTTATAAAGAAGCGCTAAGAGACAGGCTCTATGATGCGCTAGCAACCCTCCACATGGAACGGTGCTAATTCCTGAACTTTAAAAGTGAATATAAATTATGAAAAATCAATCGACACAGTTTCTTAAAGCATCATACACACAGGCAATATGTAATTGCTGTTGTTGCTGCTAATCTTTTTGGGCTAAGCTGAAGCTTTCCTTTTTCCTCATTTTTTCTTCCCATTAAACCGTTATCAATGAACTTTGAAACAGAAGCCATACGTGTACAATTAGATAATGCCCTCCACAGAGAGCACTCAGTACCTTTATTTATGACAAGCTCTTTCACTTTTGCAGATGCTGAGGAGGCTCGAGCAATGTTTAACGATGAGATATCCGGAAATATTTATTCACGGTATTCCAATCCAAACACAGACGAGTTTATCACAAAGCTATGTCGATTGGAAGGTGCTGAAGATGGTATTAGCACTGCAACAGGAATGTCAGCGATGTTTACCAGTATTGCAGCTTTATTAAATCACGGAGATCATGTACTTGCTTCGCGTGCAATCTTTGGGAGCACGCATCAGCTATTCACTAAGATTTTCCCAAAGTGGGGCATTGAGCATTCTTATTTCAATATTCACCGACCGGAAAAATGGGAAGAGCTTATTCAGACCAATACGAAGATGATATTTGTTGAAACGCCATCCAATCCGGGCTTAGACATCATCGATTTGGAGTATTTAGGAAAGTTGGCGGAAAAGCACAATCTTATTCTTAATGTAGATAATTGCTTTGCTACTCCATATCTACAAAATCCAATTGACTTTGGTGCTCATCTCGTAACACACAGTGCTACCAAGTATATAGATGGACAAGGAAGAGCACTTGGAGGAGCTATAGTTGGCAAAAAGGAATTGATCGAGGAAATTCAATTTTTTGCAAGACATACAGGACCTGCAATGTCGCCTTTCAATGCATGGTTACTTAGCAAGAGTTTAGAAACACTTGCAATACGGATGGAAAGACATTGCGAGAACGCACGAAAAATTGCGGAATACTTTGAAGGTCATGATGAACTTGAAGTAACAAAGTATCCCTTCCTAGATAGTCATCCTCAACATGAATTGGCGAAAAAGCAGATGAAATATGGAGGTGGTATAGTGACCTTTATCGTAAAAGGAGGTCTGGAAAGAGGAGAGGCTTTTCTCAATCACTTGAAGATGCTCAGTTTAACACCAAACTTGGGAGATACTCGGACCACAGTCACTCATCCTGCATCCACAACACACAGTAAACTGACTGAAGAAGAGAGAGCCAAAGTTGGTATAGCTCCAGGATTGGTGCGGATTTCAGTTGGGTTAGAAAATGTCAACGATATATTGGCTGATATCGAACAAGCATTACATGCCACAAGATTGAAAACGGTTTCAAAATTTTAAAATATGATAGTAGATAAAAAGATATTATTCGAACTGCTCATGTGTTGTTGTAGGATTTGTATGCAACAAAAAAGTACCAGTATGCCATAATTAATACCGTTGTTTAAAATATAAACCCCGATGGCATACGCTCTCGGGGTTTTTTTATATCAAAAAAATTAAAAAAAATGTCAATAAATATACTTTCAAAGGAATCAGAGAATGATATTCTCGAATTGCAGAACAAGATCAAGCTCTTTCACAAGGGTGAAATACCAGAAGAGCGGTTTAAAGCCTACCGACTCACTAGAGGGGTTTATGGTCAGCGGCAGAGTGGGGTCCAAATGTTTAGAATAAAACTGCCATACGGAAAAATTTCACCTAATCAACTGCGAGTAATTGCTGATATCTCTGATCAATATTCAAACAAAAACCTTCACCTGACTACTCGACAAAATATCCAGTTGCATTATGTGAAATTGGAGGACTCACCTGCTATTTGGACCCTGCTTGAAGGTGCTGGTGTAACCGCCAGAGAATCTTGTGGAAATACTGTTAGAAATATAACAGCATCACCATATGCAGGAATAGATCCTAATGAACCATTCGATGTCTCACCCTACGTTCAAGCTACGTTTGAATATTTCTTGCGCAATCCGATATGCCAGGATATGGGGAGGAAAATCAAGATGGCATTTTCATCTAGTGAACACGATAGTGCTTTTACATTCATCCATGATCTCGGTTTTATTCCAAGAATTGAAGATAAAACCAGAGGATTTAAAATAGTCATCGGTGGTGGTCTTGGTGCTCAGCCGTTTATAGCTCAAACCGCTACGGAGTTTATTCCTGAAGATGAATTGATCCCATTTATTGAAGCCTCACTGAGGGTTTTTGATCGCTATGGAGAAAGGGAAAAGAGAAATAAAGCACGGCTTAAATATTTGATTGAGCCTCGAAAAGGTTTGGGTCTTGAGCGTTTTCTGGAATTGGTGGAGGAGGAAAAGAAATCTTTACCATTTAAAAAATTTCCAATTTTAACTGAGGAGCTTGAGATCGAGCCTGAAATAAGATCGTTCGAATCAGATCCTAAGGTGGATATTGATGCTTTTAAGAAATGGAAATCGACGAATGTTTTTGAGCAAAAGCAAACTGGATATTATGGCGTGCATATCCGTATTCCGCTGGGCAATATTTCTCCGGAAGATGCACGAAAGCTTGCGGGTATCGCAGAAGGTTTTGCTTCCGATGACATTAGAATCACGATTAATCAAGGACTTTTATTAAGATATGTTCGAGAGGAGGCGTTGGTTCAAATATTCCATGATCTGAAAGATCTAGGCTTAGATCAACCTGGTTTCGACACATTAGTAGACATCACTTCATGCCCTGGTACAGATACCTGTAATCTTGGTGTTACTAATAGCACGCAGCTTGCGACAAAACTTGAACATGTAGTAAGAGAAGAATACCCGCAGCTGATAGATGAAGCTAATATTAAAGTGAAGATCAGTGGATGCATGAATTCATGCGGGCAGCATA
>CAZWLS010000394.1:0-3129 GCA_964634415.1 uncultured Roseivirgaceae bacterium
TTCGTGCATGAGAAAGCATATCCACAAAGTTGAATACAATCGCATTCAGCTTATTATTCATCAAATTGGGAATATTTTCACTAAGATGTTTGCCTTCATCAGCACGTAAAATTTTATGATAACTAAATCGCTCTTTCACTTGGTTTCTAGCAAGGTTTGCCTCAAGCAACTCTCTCTCTTTCATATTCTTTCCTTCCTCCTCCTCTTCTCCAACCCAAAGATCAGGATACCTTCTGGATATCTCCAATGGAGTAAGACCAGCAAAAAGTGCATTCCTTGCATATGATGTGGTTGTAGGAAGAATAGAGAAATACATATCCTCAGATTCAATACTAAAGAGCTCTGCAACCTCTGGCTCAATCATTTTCCATTGATCGTACCTCAGGTTATCTATTACAATAAGAAAGATAGGCTCATCTCCCACCTCAGGAAACACTTTGTGCTTTAGGAGATTATGAGATAAAAGCGGTCGCTCAATATCTGGGTTAGTAATCCAATCTTCATAATTGGTGGTAACAAAGGATGAAAAATTTCCGTCAGCTTCTACCTTCTGCGCATTTAACACATCCACCATGCTCTTATCCTGAGTTTCATCGAGCTCCAACTCCCAATAAGAAAGCTTACGATAAATATCAATCCAATCGTTATGGTCTTGTGCATCCATCACGCCCATTGCTAATTGCTGAAAATCCTTTTGATAACCAAGATTCGTCTTCTCAGAAATGATCCGTTTATTGTCCAATATTTTCTTCACAGACAACAGAATCTGATTAGGATTTAAAGGCTTAATTAGATAATCTGCGATCTTGGCGCCTATTGCTTCCTCCATGATTTCCTCTGCCTCATTCTTAGTAATCATGACCACTGGAATATTTGGATGGGTTGATTTGATATAGTTTAAAGTCTCTAATCCACTCATTCCTGGCATATTTTCATCGAGGAAAACAATGTCAAAGTAATTATGGTCGATTTCTTCTAGAGCATCTGCACCACTATTGACAGGAGTCAACTGATATCCCTTTTGCTCCAGAAATAAAATGTGAGGCTTTAGTAGCTCAATTTCATCGTCCGCCCATAAGATTTTAAATTGCTGCATGAATTTAGATTTGGCATTGAATTGCTAAGTAAATCACAAACGCCGTTGAACAAAAAGAAAATTCTAAATGATCCGGTTTACGGATTCATCAATATACCTAACGATCTCATTTTTGACATCATAGAGCATCGTTATTTTCAGCGGCTTAGGAGAATTAAGCAGCTAGGTCTCACAGATTTGGTCTATCCTGGAGCTTTGCATACACGCTTTCATCATGCGCTTGGCGCTATGGACCTTATGAGACGTGCACTCAATGCCCTCCAAGACAAAGGAGTTGATATTTCGGATGAAGAGAGGCAAGCAAGTATGTTAGCCATTTTGCTTCATGATGTGGGGCATGGACCATTCTCACATACCCTGGAATTTTCACTATTCAAACATGTTCATCACGAGCAGGTAGGAATATGGATGATGGAACGCCTAAATAAAGAATTCAATGGCGCTCTTGATTTAACGCTCAAGATCTTCAAAGATGAATATCATCGTCCCTTCTTCCATCAACTTGTTTCTAGTCAACTGGATATTGACAGGTTAGACTACTTAAAACGCGACTCCTTTTTCACAGGTGTATATGAAGGTTCTATAGGTTCAGAACGCATTATCAAAATGCTTAATGTTGCTAGCGAACATCTTGTGGTAGAAGAAAAAGGAATCTACAGCATTGAAAATTTTCTTAGTGCAAGAAGGTTAATGTACTGGCAAGTCTATTTACATAAAACTGCTGTGAGTGCGGAAGTAATGCTTATTGAGTTGATCAAAAGAGCAAAGGAACTGACTCAGCGAGGTGAAAAAGTAATGGCGACGCCAGCGCTCAACATCTTTTTAGAGCAAAACATTACCGAAGCTGAATTTCGAGAAGATCCTGATATTTTGGAGGTCTATTCCATTTTAGATGATAATGACATTTGGGGCTCAATCAAGTTTTGGAGGGATCACGAAGATGTAGTGCTCAGGTCCTTAAGTGAGATGCTACTTGACAGAAAACTATTTGGTATTTCGTTTTCAAATGATCCCATAGGTAGAATTATAACAGACGATTTATCGCAAAAAGTAACGAAGATGTATGGCGTAACTGAGGAAGAAGCTAGCTACTTTTTAAAAACGGGATCAGTAAGCAATTCTGCATACATCGCCTCAGGACAGTCAATCAAAATCTTACGAAAGCATGGAGATGTGGTAGATGTTGCTGAAGCATCAGATCTACCAAACATTAAAGCAATGAGTAAGATCGTAACCAAACATTATCTATGTGCTCCAAAGGCACTATTCTCAAAGTAGTATGATTATAGCGGGAGAAGATATTGGAAAGAAGTTTGGTAAAACCTGGATATTCAGACATTTAGATTTTCAGGTAAAATCTGGTGAGCCTACGGTGATAACCGGACGAAATGGTGCTGGCAAATCAACGCTTTTACAAATAATAGCCGGATACATCACTCCTAGTCATGGCAAAATCGTAGTAGATGGAATCAATATGGATGAGAGCACCCATAAATCTGTTTTCATCGGACCATATTCGGAGATCATTGAAGAGTTTACACTCCAAGAGTTTTTAACATTTCATGAAAAGTTCAGAACTCCTGTGTGCAGTATCCAGGAAATGGCAGACTCTGCTTCCCTTCCATTAAATAAAATGATCGGAGATTTTTCTACTGGCATGAAACAACGGACTCAGCTAATCACAGCTTTCTTTTTTGAAAACGATGCAATTTTCATGGACGAACCAACTTCTAACCTGGATGATGAAGGATTTTTATGGTGGGAAAAGGAGTTTAAAAAGTTGAAATCACCCTTGATTTTACTCGCGTCCAACGATAAGAGAGAAATAAAATGTTGTATAAATGACCTTAATCTTTAAAAAAAAGCAGGTCGGCGAATAATTTTGCTTCCTTTTTATGGTTAAGTAGGTATAAAAGTTAAAAAGTTCTACTTTTGAAAAGAACTTATATCTAATCGGACAATTATTTAGATTCAAATTTTATGAAAAGATTATCAAACTTACTTGCTGCCTTAGTTTTTGCTTCCTTAGTTAT
>CAZWLS010000395.1:0-3081 GCA_964634415.1 uncultured Roseivirgaceae bacterium
AAGCCTTTGTAGTGAATCAAGCTTTTGTAAACCACATGGGCTGGGACAATAATGAGGCAATAAATACACCACTTCAGGTTTATCACCTTAGAGGACCTATTGTTGGTGTGGTTAAGAATTTCTATTTCAACTCACCACACGATCTAATTCAACCAATGATAATCCGGTATTTCCAGGCCGGAAGGTCAGCTATTGTTAAAATGCATCCTCAAACAGACCTGCAACATGCCATCTATAGATTGGAAAAAGCCTGGAAAGAACACATACCAGATCTACCATTCAACTTCACATTTCTAGATGCAGACTATAAAAAACAATATGAAGAAGAATATGCCACATTGAATGTACTTGGAATCATTGCTGGCCTGGTCATTCTTTTGTCGATGCTGGGAATGTATGCTATCCTCTTGATGCTTGTAAAAGCAAGAGAAAAAGAACTAGGAATCAGAAAGGTTAACGGAGCATCTAAAAATGACCTTTTCAAACTTTTTTCAATTGATTTCATCAAGATATTATTAATCGGAATTGGATGCTCAATTCCATTATTCTGGATAAGTATAAACGGTTGGCTAGAGAAGTATCCTTTACGGATATCGCTATCCCCATTTTATTTTATTGGTACCGCTATTTTGATTTTGATAGCCGCATCTTTCATCATTTTCATTCAAGCATCAAGAGCATACGAATCCAACACAGTTGATGCTTTAAAATACGAATAACACTAGCTATGATTAAGAAAATCATACTCATATTGAGCTTAAGCAATGTATCAGTTAGCGTGCTTATGGGGCAGGAATCATACAAGCTAAATGGAAACATCATCAATGCTGAAACTAAGGAACCGTTAGCATTTTCTACCATTAGTATTGATGGAACTACCGATGGAGTGGTTACGAATTTTGAGGGTGCTTTTGAAATCTTGATTCCTGCTACCTATAAAGATGATTCTCTATTGGTATCTATGCTGGGTTACAAACAGAAGAGATTGGCAATTAACAGTCAGCTTAACAGATCCAATATTACCATAGCGCTCGAAGAAAATATTTTAATGCTGCAAGAGGTAGAGGTAAATGAAAGGAAGTTGACAGCACTCGATATTGTAACCAAAGTGATCGAAAACATCCCAAACAATTATCCTACAAAACCTTATTTACTTGAAGGGTTCACTCGTTCTCATAAACATGAATGTGGAAAGTATGTAACGCTCTTTGAAGCGGCATTTGAACTTTATGGCTTGGGTTACCATAAGAAAAGTCCAGAAAAAATTTATATCAAAGAATCTAGGCAAAGCCAGCACACCCCCTACTATCACAGCCGAGTATTAAGAAACAATAGAAACCTATTCATATCTATGAATCATATCAATGATGTGTTATTTCGGGGCTTTTCTCTGAAATTGAAATACAATAAATATGAGATAGATAAATACTTGGTTGATAATGGTGAATTAATCTATGTAATCAAGACTAACCACTCAGAGCATGTCACACATACATTACATATCAATGCAAATGATTTTGCTTTATTGAAAGTAAACATGGAAATGGGCACTCCAGAAGGAACCGATTGGAATCCTTTGATGAACAAAGGGCCTTCAAGTGATTCATTGGAATTTAAAGTAACTCGAATCTCTAAGACTGTACAATTTGAAAAATCAGGAGGCACCTATTTTTCTAAATACATGGATTGGCTAGTTGAAGGGAAGTTATATTCAACAGATTCAAAAAATGAGTTTTGCGATTGGGGTTTTCGATTTGAAAACATGTTCGATAATGTCGTTTTTGAGGATGTCCAAAAGCCATCCAATGCGATGTTGATGAATCCGAGATCAAAGAAAGATCCAGCATCAACGCCATATAATCCTGAATTTTGGTCCAATTACGCTCCTATTGTCGAGTTCCCAATTACTCCACAAATCGTAATTGATCTTGAGATTAATGGACCTTTAGAAAAGCAATTCCAACAATCATCAAAGCAGCCATGAAGAAATTAACTATCATCTTGGGACTCGTAGCCTCTTTTTCCTCGCTAGCACAAAGTAACATTGCTATTCTGGGTAATATAAAAAGTGCTAAAACTGGAGAAGCATTGTCCTTTGCTACCGTTGGTATTCTAGGAAGTCCTCATGGTACAATTTCCAATACAGATGGTGAATTTGCCTTTTTCATCCCAAAGACATTCGAGCGAGACACAATAACTGTAAGCTATGTCGGTTTTGAAAATTTTAAAGTAGCTATCAATTCAATAGCAGATAGAGATAACCTACAAATCGTCCTAAATGAGCACATCATCATGCTTGAAGAGGTTGAAGTAAACGGTGACCAGCTGACAGCTACTCAAATCATGCAAAAAGCACTGGATAAAGTAGTGGATAACTTTTCAAGCAATCCCTACATAATCCAGGGAGTTTTCAGAGACATAAGAGATCAAAATGGAGAAACAGTCTATCTGACAGAAGCCTCAGTTAATATTAAAGATCCAGGATACTCCAAAGTAAGCAGCCGCCCTAAGAAATTTTTCTTGAGAGGTGTTAGAGCGAGCGATTCAAGAATAAATAAACTCCTATCCAGATCACTACTGAATGCGGGAAATGCACTTAATGTGAATTTAGAAGAAAACTATTGGTTGAATCGATTGAGACATGATATTCGAACCAATGACTATGAGATTGATGAAATTATATACAAAAATGATCGAATTCTATATTCGATCATAACAGAGGAAACATCATCAAAAGTTGGCTCAGATGAGCGATACAAGGACTTAACATTTTCACTTACTCACAGGTATTTAGTCGATTCTGAATCCTACGCAATATTCAAGGTTGAACACATTGAGCGTGCAACTGACGGCAAATATGTAGGTATTGAACCACCCTACGAGGGTGATACACTCTTCTATTGTAAGAAAGGCTGGAATCAGATTATTGAATTTGAGGAGTTCGAAGGAAAAATGTTTTTGAAATATCATGACGTCAACTATGCTTTCGACATTGTAGATCAAAAAAATGAGGAAATATTTCTTGATATGAGCTATCAATTCACCTTCATAACCACTGATGTGATTACCGATGAGAAAGCT
>CAZWLS010000396.1:0-3046 GCA_964634415.1 uncultured Roseivirgaceae bacterium
GATATACAGACAACTTGTTTACTCCTTCAGGAGATGATGAATTTTTGTTGTATAACATCATGTAAGTTTCCTAATTCCACAATTTTTCTCAAGACCAGTGATGCAGTTGTTACAACTATAGCCCATTCTAAGCTAAGTTCTTTTATCAATCAAAGGGTTAGATGGACAAGTAAATGGAAACACAATAAAAACTGGAAGGTAAGAGTAAGTGCAATTCTTTTCTTCTTGGATTATTCAATTTTTTATTCCGCACTATTTGGAGGACTTTTAGGAACGGTCGAACTCGAAATAGTAGGACTACTAATTGTGTTAAGATTCATAGCTCAATATCTATTTATTTCTCCAATTAATAAGTTTATGAAAGGTCGAAGCGCCTTTTTCCCTCTAATAGTGTTTCAAATTATTTATCCAATGCATGTCTTATTCATGGGTTTGAATTCTATCTTTGGTTCTTACACATGGAAAGGAAGGAGATATAGATGACGGACGAAGAATTTGACATCATTGATGAGCTTTATTTTGTTACCGCCTACAACGATTTAAAGGAAGCTACTGCTTTTTCGGATGAACTTTTAAAATCCAGCCTATTGAAAATGATCAATCAAGGGTGGGTTAGAATTTACAAGACAGTAGATGAAGAATCGGAAATAGAAGGACTTGATATGGAAAATAATTTCAAAGCCTATTTTTATCTTGCTTCTAAAAAGGGACTATTTGAACACAATTCACAATGAAGGAGACCTCTCTTGACATAAAAGACCTTCAACTCAATGCATTGCTAGAAGTGACGCAAGCAGTGAATAATAATTTGCCTGAGGATGACTTGCTCAAGATTTACAAGTTTACACTGTTAGCCGATCTTAAAATAAATAAGCTTGCGTTGTATACTCAGCAGGGGGGAGAGTGGGTTTGTCGAGTCAACTTTGGTACTAAGGAAGACTTATTTGGAACAGCATTGCCAGATGAGTACAAAGAGCTTAAAAATTCTCTAGGTATTATAGAAACCTATTTCAGCGAGTTTGATTCTGTTTTCCCGGTATATCATAAGAGTAAACTATTATCTGTCGTTTTTATTCAATCTGAAACAAAACTTGGAGTCCAAAATAGGTTTCTGAACGCATTGACCAACATCATATTGGTGGCAATTGAAAACAAGCGACTGGCTCGACAACAGATGGAGCAAGAGGCCTACAGAAGGGAATTAGAAATAGCCAAGAAGGTTCAAAACTTCTTATTCCCCAAGGAGCTCCCTAAAATTGAGAGACTTCAAATTGAAGCATTCTATTTACCGCATCACGATGTAGGTGGTGATTACTATGATTACATCCAAATAGATGAAAATAGATTTTTAGCTTGCATAGCTGATGTTTCTGGGAAAGGTGTTCCTGCAGCACTTCTTATGTCGAATTTTCAAGCTTCGCTAAGAGCACTCGTACGCCAAACAAAAGATCTCAAAGAAATAGTTACTGAACTTAATCATACAACCTTTGTAAGCGGCAATGCAGAAAATTTCATTACATTTTTTGCAGGAATATATGATTTCAAGACTAAGAATCTAGAATATATAAACTGTGGTCATAATGAGATTATTCTCAAGAACGGGAAGGATGTGGTTTTACTAAATGATGGGACAACTGTATTGGGGATGTTCGATCCTCTTCCTTTTATTGAAACCAAACAAATTTCAGGTTTAGAAGAGTTTTTCATATTTGCTTATACAGATGGTTTAACAGAGACGTTCAATGAAAATGAGCAGGATTTTGGATTTGATAGGTTGCTCCATATAATAAAGCAAGATTGTCCAAAAGACCTTTCGGATTTACATGATCAAATCCTCGATGCACTCAATGAGTTTAAAGGAGATAGGTCTTATCATGATGATATCACGATGCTATCCTGCCTTATACAAAACAAATGATTAGGTTTTATAAGACGCCATGGATTACTCGTAAATGGTATGCAAACCTTAAATGGAGGGGAGATGCTATAGATACCATTTACCTGACTTTTGATGATGGCCCTCATCCTGATTCAACTCCTTGGATATTGGAGCTTCTCGAAAAGTCAAACGCAAAGGCAACATTCTTTTGTATTGGCAAGAATATCAATAAATACCCTGAGTGGTTTTCAAAAATCATCGATGCAGGGCACCATGTTGGTAATCACACTTATAACCATGAGAATGGATGGAATACTGATGATCATGATTATTTGAAGAGTATAGAGCTTTGTGATGTTGAAATGAAGCGTTTTGGGATACGTACTTCGCTTTTCAGGCCTCCTTATGGTCGAATAAGAAAATCTCAGGTTCAAAATCTCTCCCATAAAGACATCGTTATGTGGAGTCATCTTTCTTGGGATTTTGCAAAGAAATTTAATAACTCAAAGTCATTCAATACTTTAAGAAAGGCAAATGCCGGAAGTATTCTAGTTTTTCATGATTCGCTAAAAGCATTGGGTAATTTGAAATCTATCCTACCGGAATTGTTGGTGCACTTCAATTCAAAAGGATTCAAATTTGAAGCAATAAAACATGATTGATTCTCACGCACATATTTATTTAGAACATTTTACTGATGATGTTGAATCAGTTGTGGAAAGAGCACTGGAAAATGGCATTGAGAAAATCTTATTGCCCAATATAGATAGTACCACGATTGAAGATATGCTTCAGTTGGAGACCAATTACCCTGGAGTATGTTTTCCAATGATGGGACTTCATCCATGCTCGGTTAAAGAAGATTTTGAAAAGGAACTGGAAATTGTTGAAGGCTGGTTTGCAAAGCGGGCGTTTATAGCAGTGGGTGAAATGGGCACAGATCTCTATTGGGATAAGACCTTCTGGTCACAACAAAAAGACGCTTTCCAGTTTCAATGCGAACTTGCTTTAAAATATGATGTGCCTATTGTAATCCATTGCAGGGAGACGATTGACGAAACGATTGGATTGGTAAGTGATTATAAGGATAGAGGGTTAAAAGGAGTTTTTCCTTGCTTCACAGGGAGTGCTGATCAAGCAAAGAAAATTACAGAACTTGGTTTTTAC
>CAZWLS010000397.1:0-2992 GCA_964634415.1 uncultured Roseivirgaceae bacterium
AAATAAGGATCTAGATAAAGCCCTTCAGATGTCTACCAGACTCGTGGAGCAACACCCGAATAATCCAACGTATTTGGATACACACGGATGGGTCTTATATACCAGTGGAAAGTATAAGGAATCACGGAAATTTCTAGAAAAAGCAGCTTCGCTTGATGAAGACGGAACAGTAATAGAACATTATGGAGATGTTCTTTTTCAGCTTGGAGAAATAGATGAAGCAATAAAGCAATGGGAGAAGGCCAGAGATCTGGGCACTGCTTCTGAACTAATAGGTAAGAAAATTTCAGATAGAAAACTATATGAATAAGCTCATTATCATATGCCTCGCAGTTGTGATCGGGCTTAGCTCGTGTAACCGAAACGTGGGCGCAATCTTCGGGAGCAAAAAGGACAAGTTAGATGTCGTAGATCCGGAGTTTGACTTTATGACAGCTAAAGCTAAATTCCGTTATGATGATGGTAAGAAGGGTTTTTCAGCCACCGCTAATTTTCGAATCAAAAAAGATAGTTTGATATGGCTTTCCATTTCTCCTGCTTTGGGAATTGAGCTTGCTCGAGTATTGATAAATACTGAAAATGTGTTTGTTATTGATAAGTTGAACAAGCACTACTATGAATATTCTTTTGATGACTTATCGAAGCAGTATGATATGGATTTTAATTTTCAAATGATCCAATCAGTTATCCTGGGAAATCTAGTTGAGCCTTATAGAAAGCAACGAATAGAAAGAATGGATGATTATTTTACCTACACTGCGTCCAAAGGAGTCTATCTATATCAGAACTTTATTGGGGCCACTAGTATGAAGTTGGAAAAAGTTCATGTATTTGATGAAGGTTCAGGAAATACGATTTCAGTAAATTACAGTGATTTTATCTTGGTGAACAATCAGATTTTCCCAAATGAAATTTCGGCAGTCATTGAATATGAAGCTAAAAATAAACCGAAGACAGAGGTTGATATTTCCTACAATAAAATGGTCATTGAAGATGGACCAATTAGCTTCCCTTTCTCCGTTCCTAGCAAGTATGAGAAGAAATAGCCTTCTTATAGTGACGTGTCTGTTTTTTGTGTTCGTTGGTTACAACGCCGATGGGCAAAAAACCAAGTCTCAATTAGAGCAGGAAAAGAAAGAAAACCTTAAAAAAATTGCTGAAGCAGAACGTATTTTAAATGAAACTGCTGATGAAAAGAAAGTTACTCTTGGTCAATTAAGAGCACTTAATCAGCAAATCAATGCCAGAGAATCTTTGATTCGATCAATTGGCTCTGAAATAAGAATACTGGACAATGAAATTTCTGATCTAACTATTGTTGTTAATTCCCTACAGGAGGATTTGAAAGTATTGAAAGAAGAGTATGCTGAGCAGATTTATTCATCATATAAAGCTAATAGAGGGAACAATCGTTTAATGTTTCTTTTTTCAGCAAGGAGCTTCAATCAGTTGGTTCAAAGGCTAAAATATCTTGAACAATATTCAAATGCTAGGAGGCTTCAGGCGGAACAAATAGAGGTTGTTGCTAAAGAATTGAATGATCAAAAAGGCAAGGTGGAGGCCAAACGAGCCGAACAACAACGACTACTTAATCAACAAGTACGGGAAAGTCGCAAGCTAGCTCGATCAAAAAAGAAGCAGTCTGAATTGGTGGCACAACTGACAAAAAAAGAGAGACAGTTGAAAAAAGAGGTGGAAGCACGCAAAGCTGCCAACGCTAGGCTCAATACACTAATTGCGAAAATCATTGAGGATGAAGCAAAAAAAACATCTACTGTATCAACAGCCGAGGCTGCAAGTGCAGCAGAACTAACACGTCTTTTTGAGTCTAAGAAAAACAGCCTTTCCTGGCCTGTTGGTTCTGGATTTATCTCCGCAAAATTTGGTAAACAACCACATCCAGTATTAAAAAGAATTACGGTTGTAAATGATGGAGTAGGTATACAAACCGAAAAAGATTCTCAGGTTAAAGCCGTATTTGATGGTGAGGTAACGCTAATAGGAACTATTCCAGGTAAAAATAATGTCGTGGTTATAAGACATGGATCTTATTTAACCGTTTACGCACAACTCAAAAATATCAATGTCAAAAAAGGCCAAAAAGTAAAAGCCAATGATATAATTGGTGAAGTATATACTGACAGAGATGGGATTTCAGAGTTGGAATTCCAAGTGTATAAGGGGACGACTAAGCTAAATCCTGAAAATTGGTTGGCTATGAAGTGAAATAAAATGTCACCTTATTGCACATTGCTCCGTTTGTAAATAACTATCTTTGTAATCTAAAATTAAATAGCATGCATACATCAATACTATTTGCAATGCCAGGGTGGACTGAGATGATTATCATCGCCCTTTTCATTATCATTTTTTTCGGAGCGAAAAAAATACCAGAGATCGCTCGGGGCATGGGAAAAGGCATCAGGGAATTTAAAGATGCCACTAAGGAAATAAAGAACGAAATCAACGAGGGCGCAAGCGAAGAGAAAAAGGCTTAACCTTGAAGAATTTTTTATCACTCTCTGAAATTCAATCGGAGATTAGTGCCGGAAAACTCACCGTTTACACACTAACCGAGCACTACCTGAAAAATATACATGAGAAAAATGGAAGGCTGAATGCCTTCCTTTCTATTTATGAAGATGAAGTGCTTGAACAAGCCCATCTTGTAGATCAGAAAATCCAAGATCAAACTGCTGGTAAACTAGCAGGGATGATAGTGGGTATTAAAGATGTATTTGCATACAAAAATCATAGGCTAGAATGTGCAAGTACGATTCTTGAAAATTTCGAATCGCAGTTTACGGCTACTTGTATTCAGAGACTAATTGATGAAGATGCCATTATTATTGGCCATCAAAACTGTGATGAATTTGCAATGGGCTCTTCCAATGAAAACTCAGCATACGGAGCTTGTAGAAATCCCATTGATGAATCAAGAGTGCCTGGAGGATCGTCTGGAGGTTCAGCCGTAGCCGTAGCCGCAGATCTT
>CAZWLS010000398.1:0-2988 GCA_964634415.1 uncultured Roseivirgaceae bacterium
ATGCCATTATAGGTAAGCTTTTGGAACATTACTATGAGATCAATGAAGGCATTGGGGTTCACAAATCACCAAAATTATATGGCGCATTTCCTATAGACCCTTATTCCCATACACCTTTAACAAAAGGAGCACAACAACCTGGAATGACAGGCCAAGTAAAAGAGGACATCCTTAGCAGAAAGGGTGAAATTGGTGTTTTTGTGAAAAATGGAGAAGTCCGCTTCAACCCTAGCCTATTAAGAAAAAATGAATTTCTAAAAGAAGATAAGCTATTCAGCTACATCGATGTGAATCTTTTTAAGAAATCCATCCCTTTAAGTGAAGGATCAATGGCTTTTACATACTGTCAGGTACCGATTATTTACTGCATTTCTGAAAAGAAGCAAATAGAGATAGTTTATCAAGATGGCACTTCCAAGCTAGTTGACTCACAAACTATTGATAGCGAATCGAGCACCGAGTTATTTAACAGAAGTGGAAGTATCGAAAGTATAAAAGTTGAACTAACCCCTGATCAATTAAAATAGAAAATTGAAAAGCAAGAAGACCATAGGAACATTAATTGCTTTGTCCATACTTGCATGGTCATGCAATTCAACATCCAATAAACAACAGATGCAAAACGATCGTACAGCGAAGGAAATATTAGGAAATCCTGAATATCAAGCCATTTCATATGGTGGATACCGTCAAAATTCGAGAGACATTCAGCCAACACTGGAACAATTGAAAGAGGATATGAAATTGCTTTCTGCTATTGGCATACGAATACTTCGTACCTACAATGTTCAGCTACCTCATGCTAGCAATGTGATTAAGGCAATTAGAGAATTGAAAGATGAAGATCCAAATTTTGAAATGTATGTAATGCTTGGAGCATGGATAGACTGTAAGAATGCTTGGACTGAATTGGAGCCTGACCACAACGTGGAAAGTGAGCAAAATGAGGCTGAAATAGCAAGAGCTGTAAAAATCGCCAATGAATATCCAGATATCGTAAAAGTTATTGCAGTCGGAAACGAAGCGATGGTAAAGTGGGCAGCTGCATATTATGTCCAGCCTGATGTAATCTTAAAATGGGTTAATCATTTACAAAAGCTGAAGTCTGAAGGAAAACTCCCTGCTGACTTATGGATCACCAGCTCAGATGATTTTTCATCATGGGGCGGAGGAACTTCAGAATATCATGTTGATGCACTTAATAATTTAATCAAGGCTGTTGATTTCATATCTATGCATACATATCCTATGCATAACACTCACTATAATCCTGAATTTTGGGGAGTACTAGAGCAAGAAGATAGTTTATCGAAAGAAGATAAGATTCAAGCTGCAATGGAGAGATCCTTGGAGTTTGCTATTGCTCAATATAAGCGTGTTAAAGGCTACATGGAAAGCTTAGGAGTAGACAAGCCTGTTCATATCGGAGAAACTGGTTGGGCAAGTGTAGACACCCATTTATATGGTGAAGAAGGTTCTAGAGCTACAGATGAATATAAAGAGGGCTTGTACTACAAACTGATGAGGGATTGGACGAATAAAGAGCGTATAACATGCTTCTATTTTGAAGCTTTTGACGAACCGTGGAAGGATGCAAGTAATAAACAAGGTTCTGAAAATCATTTTGGCCTGTTTACAACAAATGGAAAAGCAAAATATCCTTTGTGGTCTCTTGTAGATATAGGAGCTTTTGACGGGCTAAGTAGAGGCGGTAATCCCATTGGTAAAACAAACGATGGAGATTTAGAAAAGATTATTGAACAGTCGTATATGCCTCCAGTCAAAGAGGAATTAGAAATCGCGCAATAACCAAGTCCAAATGCCAATTAAAAAATCATATCTAATAATACCATTCATAGCCATGTCATTAGGTTGTACACCAGAAATTGAGCTATCAGCCGAAGTCTATGAAACATCTGCAGATGGAAATAAGTTGGCAAAAGTAAATACGTTTCCATCATCCGATAACAGATCTGTAATTCAGATAAATCCTGAAAACACTTTCCAGACAATTACTGGATTTGGTGGCTCCTTTACTGAATCATCAGCTTACCTTCTGAATAAACTAAGTAACGAAAATCGACAAAAAGTTCTGGATGCATACTTTGGAGATGAAGGCGCACAATACTCCCTGACTCGCACACATATCAATTCATGCGATTTCTCACTTAGTCAATATTCATATGCTCCTATTCCTGATGATATGACGTTAGAAAACTTCACTATCGAGGAAGACATGGATGATATCATCCCGATGATAAAAGATGCGATGAGCATATCTTCTGAAGGTTTTAGAATAATTTCATCTCCCTGGACTGCACCACCGTGGATGAAAGACAATAAAGAATGGGTTGGAGGAAAACTATTGCCAGAATACTACGATGTATGGTCATTATTTTTCTCAAAATACCTCGATGCCTATAAAGAGCAAGGTATAGATATATGGGGGCTTACTGTAGAAAATGAACCTCATGGCAACGGCAATAATTGGGAAAGCATGCATTACACGCCCGAGGAGATGACAGATTTCGTCATGAACCATCTAGGACCAAAACTTAAAGAAGATGGAAAAGGTGATGTGAAAATCCTCGGATACGACCAAAATAGGGATGGCTTGAAAGAATGGGTAGATGTCATGTATGAAAGCCCAGAATCCGCTGAATATTATGCAGGAACTGCGATCCATTGGTATGAAAGCACATTCATGGTTTTTCCAGAAGCTTTGCAATACGCACATGAAAAAGCTCCGAACAAATACTTAATCCAGACTGAAGCATGTGTTGATTCAGAAATTCCTATGTGGCAAGACGATGCATGGTATTGGAAGAAAGAAGCTACAGACTGGGGCTGGGATTGGGCCCCGGAGCATCAAAAAGCATGGCATCCTAAGTACTCACCAGTAAATAGATACGCTAGAGATATCATAGGATGTCTAAATAACTGGGTCGATGGATGGGTAGATTGGAATATGGTTCTTGACCGTCAAGG
>CAZWLS010000399.1:0-2987 GCA_964634415.1 uncultured Roseivirgaceae bacterium
ACTCTTATCGGTTATTTAAATGTTATCAACACTAAACACTAAAATGATGAACAAAGAAGAATCACAGAGCAAAAAACACATTAGCAAACAATTACAGTTGATGTGGTATATCTCAGTAGCGTTATTCATTTCTGCTATGGCATATACAATCGCAATTCGGTTTTAAATGAGTTTGTACGAATACAGCAAGCTTATCCTCCATAAAGTTAGTTTTGATCGTATACTATTTTGGAAAGAGTATAGGAAGTTTAGAAAGCTTTTATCTGAAAAAGACGGTCAAAACTTAAGAATATGGACTAGACAATTCATTTCAGATAGACGATAATTACATACCCTCCGAAAATGATTTTGGAGGGTTTCAATCTACAGGGTCATATCCACTACCACCCCACGGGTGACACCTGCTGATGCGTTTGATCCCCATAACAAATCCTTTCCATCCATATTTTTGAATAGCCTCTTTTGCATACTGAGAGCATGTTGGTGTATATCTGCATGATTGAGGGAATAATGGTGAGATCGAATATTGATACACCAAAATGGGAAAAATGAGAATTTTCTTGAGGATTTTATTCACGAATGTAAAAGTACTAATCAAATTTGCAAGCCCACGAAAAAATCATTCTGTTTGCACGTTATGATAGATAATTACAGCTCAATTACGGTTTGATTCGAGGTCTTCTCATCTTCATTTTTATTGGCTTTTGCCAACAAATCTATAGTCAGCAAGATTCCACTGAGCAATTGACTGTTGGTGAGATTATTATCGAGGGTAATTACAAAACCAAAGCAAAAATCATCACGCGTGAGCTAAGCTTCAAAACAGGTGAAACCTATCAACGCTATCAACTGGATAGCATGTTTGTCTGGGATAGAAATCGCATCTATAATACCAACCTTTTCAATGAAGTGTCTATTGATATTCTAGACAGTTTAGGATCCCCAGTTGACATAAAAATTAAAGTAGATGAACGTTGGTACTTCTACCCATTTCCTATCTTCAGATTAGTAGATAGAAATTTCAATGATTGGTGGGTAAATAGAAATCGCGACCTAAGCAGGGTTAATTATGGACTCAAACTCACTCAATTCAATTTTAGAGGAAGAGGTGAAATATTGAGATTATGGCTTCAAACTGGATTTGAAACGGTATTAAATCTTTTGTATAACATACCATACATCGATAAAAAGCAACAACATGGACTATTGATCAGCAGCAGCTTCTTTGAAACCAAAAATGTACCTGTAGTCACTCGAGACAATATCAGACGATTCATTTCTTCAGAGGAAAACGTTTTGCGAAGGGCTTACACCAACAGCGTTCAACATTCTTTTCGCAGTTCATTTTATTCCTTCCATCGCACAACACTTGGACATGTTAGATTGGATGTAGCTGATACCGTGGCCAGTATCAATCCCAATTATTTAGGCGATAGTCAAACACAGCAACAACATGTTTGGCTAGGATACTCATATACCTGGGACAAAAGAAACAACAGAAACTATCCTACAAATGGAGAATGGTATCAACTTGGTCTATTTAAACATGGCCTCGGCCTCTATGACAATGGGGTTGATTTTTGGCGTGCACGCATGAATCTGACCAAGTATTGGGAATTCAAAGACAACTTCTATTTTGTATCAAATATTACTGGGCTAAGTACTTTCCCTGCAAACGACAGAAGCTACTTCAATTACTATTCAATTGGATTTTTAAAGCAAGTAATCCGTGGTTTTGATCTCAGAATCATTGAGGCAAGCTCATATGTTCTTCAGCGAAATGAATTCAAACATCAATTGTTTGGTAGGAAATACAACATCAAGAAAGTAATGCCTTTGAGGCAATTTCAGACATTCCCGATTACTGTGTATGGGAAGGTTTTCTATGATCAGGGTTATGCGATAGGATACCCCAACTATGACGGAAGCGATCCCCTCACAGATGAATATTTATATAGCCTAGGGACAGGTATCGACTTAGTACTCGTTAATGACATTACTTTCAGATTTGAATTTTCCAGAACTTCTGAAAATGAAACCCATTTCTTTATCAACCTACTTTCCCTCTTTTAGTCAAAGTTCTTCCACTTTTTCTTCTTTCCATTTTTGAAGAAATACCACTGCCCTACTTCCTTGCCGTTCATCCAATTTCCTTCATAAGTTAGGATCTCATCTTCATCAAAATATTTCCAGGTTCCATTTTCAAGCCCATTTATTAGCTCCCCTACTTGATTAAGACTCCCATTCTCGTAATAGAATTTCCACATACCATTTGGGCTCCCTTCAACATAGCCTCCTATTCGCTTCAAATTTCCATTTTCGTAATAAAACCTCCATAATTTATTGTACAAGCCATTCTTATATACGCCTTGCTTTTCCAATCTACCTGATGGATAATAATACGTGGCGGAATCCTCCATCAGCCCCATTTTATAAAATTCCCTACCAATAAGTATACCTTCAAATGAATAATACTTTTGATCACCATCTAGCTCATCATCAGTGAAATTCAATTCGCTATTCAATTGACCATTGGGATAGAAATACTTCCATAACCCAGTTCTTGCTTCATTAATGCTATTACCAACAGCTTTTACTCTACCATCTTTATACCAGGTCGTATCTGGCTGCTGAGCAGGTCCATATAAAGTAATCAGACTTAATAAGAGGGATGTTAAAATCTTCATTGGAGATTCAATTTACGATTATTGGACAAAACAACCAGTGCAGACATTATGCCATGAAGGTATTATCTCTTACAATCTTTTTCTTATTGATTCATCATTCGCAAGCTCAAATTGGCGCATTCAATTTAGGTGGAAGAAATGCAGGAATGGCTGGAGCCTCCATCACACTTGGAGATGAATTTAGCTTATTCAACAACATTGGTGGATTAGGAAGCATTGAAAATCATGCTGCTTTCGTATCATATCAAAGTCGATACGGAATTAAACATGGAAGCTTAAATGAAGTTTTTGATGCACTTA
>CAZWLS010000400.1:0-2958 GCA_964634415.1 uncultured Roseivirgaceae bacterium
CCAAGCTTTGCTTTTCGCTTCATGACGAGTCCATTCCAAATCCACATTTCTTTAATAGCCTTTCCTTCAAAAGTCCAGACTTGACATGTTTTTTCATCCAAAGTGGCATCCGATTGTTGCGATCCTCCCATAGAGAATAGAATAGCTTCTGAAACCTGACTCGGGTTTTTATATGAAGCTTGCTGACTCCACTTTAAATCCTTTTTAGAAGTATAGGTTGAATCATCAGGATTTAGTCGATATACAAAATCGCCATCGGTTATTTCATAGACAGTTTGTGTACTTGTAATACCGTAAAGTTCAAATGTCATTTCTTGCTGACGCAAGCTTGTCCAGCCATAATTATCGAAGGTCATCTTTTCCTCTCCACTTCCATCGCCGGAAATTTCATAGGTTATCTGAGCACTTTTAATATCATATTTCTTAAACCCCTGTGATCGAAGTTTATCTGCAGTTTGTGCTTGAGAGTAGCTGAATAATGGAACTGCTAATAGGAGGATAGTTAATGTTCTCATAGTAGGTTTTGCGGGTGCGTATCTACTCAAAGATAGAAAACCCTGACATCCCAAAGCAAAAATGGGAGTCAGGGTCGTCAACCAGCTATAGTCAAAAATCCCTAGTCAGGGGATTATCTTAATCTCGACAATTGACATTTATTCAATTCTGAGACAATTTTTAAAAGTGTTCTTTCTGATGTATTTCTGAATCGTTCAAGACCTAAAATTTCGTTTGGCTTGATAGTAAGCTTTATTTGAAACTCTTCATACGTACCATATTGGTAAGATTGAGAGGTGGTGTTGTACCAAATAACTTGCATGATGATGGCGGCTTTATGTTTGATTTGACACTACCAAGTTGATATGGTTTAGTTTTTAAATCCTGCCAACTGACTTTCAATTTCTGCCATTCTCATTTCAGCGCTCCAAAACGTCCTTAAACGGATGTCCAAAGCGTTTTTCATATTGCGTGGCAAAAGAACTCACGTTGTTCATTCCAATTAATTGGGCAGCTTCGGTCGCAGTCCTTACTTTATTGTTTTTTAAGTGATTTTCGAGGTACTGCCACCTCACTTCTTTGATGAGTTCATAAGGTGTCAGGCCGGAGATTTTTTTAATCATCCGATATACCTTTCGCTCACTTGCAGCCATTTCATCAGCAAGGTCTAAAACGGACAGGTGTGGATCATCAACACGTTTTATGATTAGCACTTCTAGTCGCTGCATGATGTTCTTTTCGAATTCCTCAGCGCTTTCACCATATAACTTGGAAAACACCTTGCCACTATCCCAATCGCGTTCAAGGATGTTTTGAATCTTGGCAAGCAGCTCATCTTTATCGAATGGCTTACTAATGACGTCTTCTGCACCTTTAGTGATTAGGTCCAGTTTTTCCTTTTTATCAGTTCTTGCACTTACGACTACCACAGGGATTTTCTTTAGCTCTTTATCATTTTTTAGATGATCTACCAATTCAAATCCATCCATGTATGGCATCATTAGATCCGTAATGATCAGATCTATTTTTTCTGCTTGTAGCATTTCAAGTGCACTCGTTCCATTAGCAGCCAGGTATATTCGAAAATGTGTATTTAGAATGCTCTGTAAATAGGACCTAAGCTCTTTATGATCTTCTACAATGAGAATGGATTTAGCATTGGGATCTGTGTTTTTAATGCTTGGGATTTGTAGCCTCTCTTTCTCTTCTTGAAGGTCCATCCAAAGTGAATTACGAGTGACTACATCGAGCGATCGTTCAGGTATGATCGCTTTTGAAATCCAATCACTTTTTTTGAATGGGAAACGAATGGTGAAAATAGATCCTTTGTCCCCGTTGCTGACATCTATCTTTCCACCATGAAGCTCAACCAATTCCTTTACTAATGCGAGGCCTATTCCAACGCCCGCTTGTGAGCTAGTTGATTTAGAAGATTGATAATACCTGTCAAATATCAAATCAAGACTCTCTTTTGGGATACCGGGCCCGGAATCTGAGATAACGATTTCCAGATGTTCATTGTCGGTATTAACCTGCACATCTACTGTGCCATTATCTGGAGTGAATTTGATTGCATTGGACAGCAGGTTGTATATAATTTTTTCAAATTGATGCGGGTCGATTTGAAGCACTGTCTCATCCTCTGTATGACTGATGAATTTTAATTCTATTGATTTTATATCAGCAGCACTGCTAAACATCTTGGTCAGAAGTCTCAAATAGGGGACGATTTTTACATACTGAAGTTCAAGTGTGATTTTCCCTTCCTCTAATCGTGTAAGGTCCATAATTTCATCGGCGAGAAATAAAAGACGCTTTCCATTTTTGATTCCCATGTCTAGTAGCTCTTTGGATTCTCGATCCATTATCTCATAATCCCTTTCGATAATTTTATCTAAGGAACCCAGAATAAGCGTGAGTGGTGACCGTAAATCATGGGAGATATTTGCAAAAAAGCGTGTCTTGGCCTGATCTAGTTCTTGCAGTTTTACAGATTGTCCTTCGATTTTTAGTAAAAGCTTTTTTCGCTCTATCAATTGTTTTCTCAATAAAATCGCAATTACAAGCAATAGAACTACTATCGCTCCGATGGAGAAAATGATGAGATTTTGAGAGCGTATTCTTTGTTGCTGCAGCTCTGTTTCTGATGCAAGTAGCTGGTTTTTTGCTTCCACCTCCATTACTTCAAATTCATTTTGCATTAAGCCGATTTCTATGGACTTATCTTCTGTCCATAGAGAGTCTTCATACGCTCGGTATAGTTCATGATTTACTAACGCTTCTTTATTCTGATTAAGGCCTTTGTAACTCTTATACAAGAGTTTATATAACTGCACGATCCAGTTTTTAACGCCTACATCCAGCGCGATCTCAAGTCCTTGCTGGGACGAAGCAATAGCTTCTTTGTATCTCTCCAACCCAACCAATACCTCAGCTCTATTCTTATGGTATTCATAATCTTCG
>CAZWLS010000401.1:0-2904 GCA_964634415.1 uncultured Roseivirgaceae bacterium
TAAGACCCGAATATACAGTTACCACTCTCTTCGTGTCTTTATGCTTAATGGCACTAAATCCAGAGGTGTTTTTTTGCTTAGCTACAGCTGAAACAGGTACTTCTTTAGTGGTTCCGGAATTTTGATCTTTGAAAGTTATGTTCTGATTAAACAAGGCACTGGTGTTGTATCGCAAGTCCTCATTGAATCTAACGTTGATATCATAGTCCTCGCCATCCTTTTTGAAAATACCAGCCTTCTCACCGAAAAGTGATCTTCTTAATTGCTGACCTACTTGACCTACAGACACTCCCAATTCTCCAGCTTTTTCACGATCAACCTCAACATTCATAGTAGGCTTGCCTTTATTCACATCAATCTTTATCTCCTCAATACCTGCTATGTTCTTGCTATTGATGAAGTTTCTCATCTTTTCAGCAGTTTGAATCAACTCATCATAATCCTTACCTTCTATTTCAATATTAATCGGATAACCCGCAGGAGGGCCAACCGGGTCTTTCTCAACTGAGATGGATACCCCAGGATAAATACCCGTTAACGCTTCTTGAATACGCTGCCGTAGATTTTCTGAGTCTCTACCCTCACGATATTTAAACTCTGTCATGGAGGCTGTGATCTTCCCTCTGTGAGGCATTTCTGCAGAGGAACCACCGTCGGTAAATGGATTACCTGCTCCTTCACCTACCTGAGACACTGCAGATTCAACCAATAAGTTTTCACCATTTACGATATATAATTCATCACGAACAATCCCATATACCTTATTCTCAATCTCCTTGGTAATTGCATTGGTTTTTTCAATTGCAGTTCCCTCAGGATATTCGATATACACGATGATTTGATTTGGCACATTATCTGGAAAAAATTCGATTTTAGTTCGTTTTTCACCAACAGACCATCCAAAACCCATGAAGGTAAATATTAGCATGAGAAACGTAATTCCCGAATACCAATACACATTATTACCTCGTATCGCATGCGAAATTCGTTTCTCGTAGAAGTTCTCTAGTCTCGTAAGAATCTTTGTTTGGAATCCTCTGGCTAATCCCTTTATCACGTACTTATATAACCAGAACATGATTGCTGTAAAAATCAACAGGGTTCCTAAACCTCTCATAGGTCCACCTACGATCATAACGAAAATTCCAATAGGCACTAAGATGAAAGTAAGTCTCCATAGCGCTTTGAGCGAAAGATCCTTTTCTCCCGTTTCCATCAATTGAGAAACCAACATTGAATTCATGAAGATGGCCACAAAAAGTGACGACCCTAATACAATAGAAAGTGTAATCGGGAAATACTGCATGAATTGCCCCATTACTCCCGGCCACAAACCAAGTGGGACGAAAGCTGCGACAGTAGTAGCTGTTGAAATCATGATTGGAAATGCAATCTCCGCAATACCTTTCTTAGCAGCCTGAATTCTACTAAGCCCCTCTTGTTCCATTAGTCGGTAGACATTCTCTACCACAACAATACCATTATCCACTAGCATACCCAGTCCCATGATCAAGCCGAATAGAATCATGGTATTCAGTGTATATCCAAATGCATTTATAATCATGAAAGACATGAACATTGACATTGGAATCGCGAAGCCCACAAAAAGTGCATTTCTAAAACCTAGGAAGAACATCAAAACAGTTACCACCAGAATGATTCCAAAAATGATGTTGTTTACAAGGTCGCTAACCTGATTTAATGTTCTTTCAGAAGAATCATTAGAAATCGTGATCTGAAGATCTGAGGGGAAATAGTTTTCCTCAGAATCTTTAATGATATCCTTAATGCTATTTACTGCCTGGATCATGTTAGTTCCAGAACGCTTCTTTACATCAAGCATAACCACACTACTTCCAAACTCGCGTGCATATGTAGTGTTGTCTTCTGGTTCGAAACTTACTGTAGCAATATCCTTTAGATATACGGGATCACCTTTTTCAGATTTTACCACAAAATTTTCTAGTTCAGAAGGCTCTTCGACTTCTCCCAATATTCGAATAGTCCTTCTCTGTCCACTTGCTTTGATATTGCCCGCTGACATGGTCTGATTACCATTTCTGATACCGCTAAGTACATCTTCGAAACTCACCTTTGCTGCCATCATCTTGTAGATATCAACTGCAACTTCAACTTCTTTTTCTTGCGCTCCTCTAATATCAGCCGCCTTGATCTCCTTCAAGTCTTCAATTTCATCTTGAAGGTATTCTGCATATTCTTTCAATCGATCTACAGGATAATCTCCCGTAATATTGATGTTCATAATAGGCTGTTCTTCAGATAACTTTAAGTCAAACACATTCGGTTCAACCTTAGCATTGTTAAACAGCGGCCAATCTTCACTAGCTTTCTCAGCATCAACCTCATCTTTGACAGCTTGCTTCGCAGCTTCTACTGTGATATTCTCATCAAATTCTACGGTGATTATTGAATAATCCTCCTGAGATGTAGATAAGATCTCTGTTACGTTACTGACGTTCTTGATCTTATCCTCCAATGGATCGGTAATTAATCGCTCTATGTCCTCCGCAGTGTTTCCTGGGAATGGAGTGCTCACATAGACCTTTGTTTCCTTGATCTCTGGAAAATCTTCTCTTGGCATCGCGTTATATGCTGATAACCCGATTAGTAAGAAAAGTGCAATGATCAGATAGATCACCGAGGGGTTTCTAATCGCCCACGAGGACGGCTTAAACTCCTTATCTACTTTACTGTTTTCGGTAGCCATAGAATTAATAGTTTAAAATTTTAACTTCTTGTCCATCCTTCACACTTCTTGCTCCTTCGATAATAATACTTTGTCCATTTTGAATTCCTGACAATACTTCAATCACATCACCTTGAGTCTTCCCTGTGGTGATGATTGTTTTCTTAGCAAAAGCTACATTGTCTTTACTAATGTTA
>CAZWLS010000402.1:0-2904 GCA_964634415.1 uncultured Roseivirgaceae bacterium
AAGATTTACATCGCCATTAGACTTTAATTGAAAAAAGTTAGTAGCACCGTATATATCTCCTGGTTCTATCCCTAATGATTGAGCATCATCATCTGAAATTCCAAAACCGGAACCCGGATTATATTCTGAGAAGAACCTAGGTAGATCCGGGTTGTGTTGAACATTCGCAGATCCATTTATCTGAGGAAGCCCTATCCCTACGGTTTCTTTTACTCTCAATGCTGCTATTTCTTCATCGAGAGTAGCATTTATGGAATTGGCTTCATTCTCTACAGCATAGGTCATGCACTCTTCCAGATTAAACTGGTTCGTCTGACCGAATATGTAGCCGCTTGCTAAGAAAAGAACAAGCTGAATAGGCAATTTTAATCTCATAAATCTTAATTTGTTTTAGTGTTAGAGTATGTGATTGGTTGATTCTAGATTTATATATTCTTCGTATTTTTTTCTTCCTTTATCCGTGAGTAGTCCATGAACAAAATGATCAAGTATTTGCATTTGAACGCTTGGAAAATCAAACTCACCTCTTGGAAAAATTTTAGTGTTAAAGACAAGCTGCACTCCCTCAACCCTGAGGATGGAAAGTACTTTGGCATCTAATTCCTCTCGGAAATAACCTTCTTTCTTTCCTCGTTCTATATTTCTTTCTATGTGTCCACGAATTGTAGAGTGTTTAAACTCAAGGTAATTGTCCCAAGCCTTACCGTGATATTTCTGCATATCGTACAATAAAGAAGGGTTCATTCTGTAGACATGCTTTCTTAAGCACTGCGAAACCAATAAAATCTCATGAATGGCATCTGTTGACTGATCATATATCCCCTCAAACTCCTTCGTCTCTTTTTCAAAATGATTCAATGCTACTTCAGAAACTAAGCCGTCTTTGTTATCAAAATACTGATAGAGTGTCTTCTTAGACATAGAGGCATCTCTAGCCACATCATCCATTGTTACACTTCTGATACCATATTGGATGAATAACTCCTCCGCACTATTCAATATCTTTTTCTTCGCTTCCAAATTCAGATTACCTACAATTAATTTTCACTTAATACTCAGGAAACTTTAAGCTTATCCAAAGTTTCCACAGTGCAAATAACGTCAAGGAACATAAAATGTTCATCTTTTTTATGATTTTTTTTTCATCCAGAAATAATTGTTTCATTTTTCACTTTCATGACGAGTATAAAAGTTGAAAATGGACTTCTCTCCTACACTAAACATTCTGGCGGATCGAAAGTATTGTTGGCATTCCATGGTTTTGGACAGGATAACAAGATATTTGATGATTGGATAGCCGCATTAGAAGAAGAATATTCGGTATACGCTTTTGATCTTTACTATCACGGGAGCAGTATTCGTCCTTATAAGATCCTCACCAAATCTGAATGGAAAACTGATTTATCTAGCTTTCTGACAAAAGAAGACATATCAGAGTTCACGATAGTTGGTTTTAGTCTTGGGGGTCGTTTCGCGATATCTTCAGCGCTATCATTTCCAGACAGAACCAAAGACTTAATACTTATTGCGCCGGATGGGATCTACCTTTCTATCTGGTTTAAGTTGGTAACAAAACCGTATTCAAGGTGGCTTTTCAAATACATGATGCTAAACCCAAACAAACTTGAAGGACTAATAGCATTTAATGAGAAGTATAGATTAGTAAGTCCATACATAGGTGATTTCGTAAGAAAAGAAATGGGTGATGCTGAAAATAGAAAACGCGTATACATCTCTTGGAATTACTTTAAAACACTTGGTTACTCTAAAAGAGAACTCTTCAGACTATTTAATAAATACTCCTTTCCAAGAAGGATTATTTTAGGTAGTAAAGATCATGTAATAAAACCCGATAAAATCTTGCCTTTGATTGACAAGATGGGTGATTTTAAAATTGATATCATTCCTAAAAAGCACCATCAACTCATCAAACCTGAAGTTGCTAAATTGATTGTTCAAAATCCATAGCGTGAAAAATCTCATTATCTTAATTCTTGTTAGTCTATCCTTTTCAGTGTTAGCACAACCCACAGAAGAGCAAATTCGCCAAGTTGAGGAAGCAAAAAAGGAAGTTAAAAGAATGAAGGGTCAACCATTCCCATCATTTGAACTTAGAGGACTTGATGGGACGATTTATAAAAGTGAAGAACTGAGGGGAAAGATTCTATTAATCAACTTTTGGTTTTCCAGGTGCGGTCCATGCATAATGGAGATGCCGGAGATGAACGAAATGGTTGAGAAGTATGGTAGTGATGAGGTCGTTTTTCTTGCACCTACTTTTGATAATACCGAGGTAGTCAATAAGTTCCTATCAAGAAGGCCATTCGATTATCAGATAGTACCGGATGTGAAAGATTTTTGCTTGGAATTAAATGTAAGATCTTATCCTACTCACTTTGTTGTGAATCGAGAAGGCATCATTGAAAAGGTAGTAATAGGCTATTCCGTTATGACTGTAGGATCTCTAAGAAAATCATTGAGGAAATTGTTGAAAACAGAGTAAGTCAAAGCTCACAAAAAGGTTAATTTTGCGGACTTCAAAACGAGGTTCCTTCAATGATTCAATTCTTCCAAAATTCTGAAGACGCGATTATCGCCGTTGGCGTAAGCAAACAACTTTCACAATCTGAAATCTCTAAACTAGAATGGCTCTTTTCTGGTGCTCAGCCAAGTACTTCTGATAATATCAGCGGTAAATTCATTGGTCCTAGAAAGGAGATGATTTCACCATGGAGTACCAATGCAACTGACATTGCCCACAATGCAGGTATTGATTCAATTGTAAGAATTGAAACTTACCTATCGGAATCATCAGCAGGAGCGTTCGACCCTATGCTTCAGCAAGTGTACGAGAACCTCGATCAATCTATTTTCACTTTAGAAAGATCTCCGGAGCCGATCAAG
>CAZWLS010000403.1:0-2890 GCA_964634415.1 uncultured Roseivirgaceae bacterium
AAGGAAATGGAGGAGTATACTTTCACTGATTTAGAAGTAGCCAATTACTACAATAGTAATTTCATCAATGTAATTATGGACATGGAAGAATATCCTGGTGTAGAACTTTCGGAGGAATATTCGATAGCTGTTTTTCCGTCGTTTTTATTCATAAATGGAAATGGAGATGTTATTCATCGTGGATGTGGAGCAATGGATGCTACTCAATTTTTGCATTTGGGAGAGGACGCGCTGACCGACAGCCTTACTTTAAGCTCATTTGAAAAAAGGTATGATGAAGGAGACCGTTCAGCTTCTTTTATGCTTAATTATCTGGGACTTATAGAAGATGCTTGCTTAGATGCAGAAAGATTTGCAACCAATTATTTGAAAGATGTTGAGTTGAACAATCTGACCAATGAAACAGCATGGGAGGTATTCGCGGCCTTTCAATGGGATTTATATAGTAGAGAATTTCAATACCTACTTGAAAATAGAAACACTTTTGAAGATGCTGTTGGTCAAAAGCTAGTGAATGCAAAGTTGTATGATACCTATCTTTCACAATATCAGGAAGTCTTTGAATCTGAAGAATTGCACGACTTTGGAATGAGGGCATTACTGCATTCAATAAAAAATGTGTCATTCACCGGATCTGACACACTCAAATTGATGATGAACCTCCATTATTCAGAGTATGTGGAAAACTGGGATGATTATGCAGACTATGCCATTCAGCTAGTTGGTATGAATAATCTTGAAGACCCTGAGCAACTAAATGAGTTGGCTTGGAAGTTCTACCTGTTTGTGAACAATAAGAATCAACTTTCCATAGCCGCATCCTGGGCACAGCAAGCAGTTGATAAGCAGCCTGAGCCTTCAATGATTGACACCTATGCTTCATTGCAATTCAAGATGGGAAATAAGAAAGAGGCTATCGAGCTTGAAAAGCAAGCTTTGGAACTTGCTAAGGAATTGTATGATGATACATCACACTATGAATATCAACTTAAGAAATTTCAAGGTAAGTAAATCTCCTCTTGCTTAAATGCAACATTCGACTTTGAGTTAGGTCTCTAATGCATTGAACTAACCCAAGGCGCTATGATCAAAAATACTTTTCTTACTTCATTCAGGGCTTTATGGAATAATAAAAGCACCTTTTTATTGAACATTTTAGGTCTCTCAATTGGCATCTGTGCTTGTGTATTAGCGTATTTACATGTCAATTATGAGTTAAGCTATGATACTCACTACAGTAAAAAATCCCAACTCTATCGATTGGTTGTTGGCAACATGGAAGCAGGAGAGGGATGGGTAAAAGTTTCCGCGCCAATTCCGCCAAAACTAAAGAAGGATATTCCTGAAATTCAAGAGTTCGCTAGGCTTACAGAATATTCATACGACAAAAAAGTTTCAGTGAAATATGAAGAACTGATTTTCAACGAAAGGTTAGTTTTTATGGCTGATCCAGCAATATTTGATTTACTGGATATTTCATTGATACACAGAGCTGTAGAGCTTGAAATGCCAAAACAATCGATTTTCATCTCAGAAACTGTATCGAAAAAGTTATTTGCCGGTGAAAGCCCATTAGGCAAGGTTTTAACTGTAAACAGTAACAGAGATTATGCAATCAAGGGTGTGTTTAAATCAATGCCAGAAAATGGCCATCTTAAGATGGACTACATAGTCCCGTTTGAAAATTTAGAAGATGTTTTGCCATATACCAGTCTTACAGCAAACTGGGGGCAGTTCAATTACTTTGCTTACATGTTGCTTGATGAATCAGCCAATCTTGTTGAGGTTGTGAATAAAATTAAATCTGGGGTGGTTGAATTTGGAAATGATAGGGAAATCAGATTTGAAGAACTGACGCTACAGCCGATAGTGGATGTTCATTTTCAAGCTAGTGACGGTAACGTTAATGCATCATATGATCCACGCTATTTGTACATCTATGCTTCAATTGCTCTTGCAATTTTCGCTATATCGGTAATCAATTTCCTAAATCTCTCAATCGCCGGCTCAACCAAGCGTATCAAGGAAGTAGGAATTAGAAAAGTAATGGGGGCAAGTAAAATTCAAATTGTAAATCAATTTGTGACTGAAGGCTTGATCCTCTCCACTGTATCAATTATCATAGGTTTGATTCTATCAGAAAGTGCGTTGCCATTCATCAACAATCTAGTAGGCTCAAAAAGTACTCTTGATTTGAGCGATCCTTTACTGATTTCAATGTTGGTAGGTTTAGTGCTTTTTATTGCTATCATTTCTGGTGTCTATATCACCTTTTTTGTTATTTCATTTCATCCTATTACTGCTTTGAAAGGACTTATTAAAATAGGTTCAAAGAATAATGGTTTTAAGAATGGATTGCTTATAACACAGTTTGTTATGTCCAGTGTTCTGATTCTCTCATCAGTTTTGATATATAAGCAGTTGAATTATTTACAGACTACAGAACTAGGTTTGGATGAAGAACAAGTACTCACCATTGAACTTTTTGATGAAAACTCCAGATCCAAAATGAAGGCATTGGCAAGTGCGATGGAGCAGATCCCTGGAGTAATTAGTACTGGCTCATCCAGATTTACTCCTGGAAGTCCAAATTGGAATAATTCGATAACGTGGCCAGGACAAAAAGAGAATGTCCATTGGCATGTCATAGAAGTGGGGCCCGGCTTCTTGGAGACATACGGGATTTCGCTAGCTACCGGAGACATCAATGCTATTAATTCTCAGGTAGAAACCATACCATATGTTTATTTAGTGAATGAAGCTGCAGTCGAAGCTGCACAATGGATCGATCCATTGGGACAATCAATTGCTGCTGCAGGTTCTAACTCTAGTGCACGCATTCAGGGTGTAGTTAAGGATTTCCACTATCAGTCATTACATAGTTACATTG
>CAZWLS010000404.1:0-2875 GCA_964634415.1 uncultured Roseivirgaceae bacterium
GGGTTAACCAAAACAATCAATTGGTACAGGCAAAAATCAAATTAATTTGGACTTAAGCATTGTAATTCCTGTATATAATAATGCATCCTCTCTCCGTGAGTTGGTGGATAGAATACGTCAGACATTAAGTTCTTTTGAATTTGAAATTGTTTTGGTAAATGACTGCTCGAGGGATAATTCATTAGATATCATAAAAGAACTATCGCTGAAATATGATTGTGTGAAATATTTAGATCATACTATCAATTTGGGCCAACATCGTACAACTTTAGATGGTATTGAAAAAGCAGAAGGTACGAAGATTGCTGTTTTAGATGCTGACTTACAAGATCGTCCTGAGTTAATTATTGAGCTTTGGAAAAAGAGTCATGATGAATTCAAGGCTGTATTTGTAAAGCGAATTGGATTGTATCAGTCAAAGGGTAGAATGATTACTTCCACTTTCATGAAAAGAGCAGTACAATTGCTCTCTGGTCTCCACTATAAGGCCGGTAGCTACTACATGTTTGATAGTTCCATAAAAGGCAATGTGGTTTCAGTTGGCAATAAGTGTAATTATCCATACATGTCTATCATTGTTGCTTCTTTAGGAGGAGCACCTGGATACATTGAATCCGCTAGAGCTAAGAACACAGGACCATCCGGCTATTCATTCAAAAAGAGACTTAAGGCGGCTGCAATGGCTATCTACTGTGCACTTTATTGTAGGTATGTCAAATGGTCACTTGATTGAAGCTTGCAATTTCTTCAACTGAGAGTGGGGTAGTTTCATTTGAAATATCATTAAATGAGTCTCTCAATGATGCTATTATGTCTTTCGCAGTGTACCTATCAAGGTCTTTATAGAATGATCTCCTTAAAAAGCTGAACGAAACTTCATGATTTTTCATTTGCTTTATCAGTAACGAGCACGGAATCGGGCTTCCGAGATCTGGGTGAGTAAGACCTGCGATACCAAATTTTTTTGTGATTTTAGGTCTTAGCTCTTCAATTGTACCATCTAAAAGAGGAGAGAAGAGATTTCTATTATTCCTTGAAATACCCAAGTCATTTAAGCCTACATAAAATCTTTCTATAGGAAGAGAATTAAGTCGATCAGCGATATTTAAAGCTTCGACGGTTTCCAACATCAATCCAACTTTCACTCTGTCTCTGACGCTGTTAAGGATGATTTCAACTTGCTCAACACTTCTTACCATCGGAACAAGTATTTCTTTTGCACCAAGATCAATGGCAGCTTCAATTTCTTCTGGTTGAAGGTGATCAGGCGCATTTAATCTACATATAGTATTGGCTGGATCTTGTTTGCCAACGATCGATAAGTCTTCAAATGTGTGTTCATTGATTTGTGTATTATAGATGTTTTGACGATTGGCCTTTCCTTTTCTTTCCCAGTCAACGATAATACCATCAATGCCCGCATCAATTAATTCTGCTAGATTGTTTTCATTCGAGTAAAAGGCAAATAATTCAAACATTTTTTGCGGGCTTTGGTGATTTTACTGCCGATACAAGACAACTTGATCCAATAGGTATTCTAATTCTATTATTAAGAAGTAATAGTTCAGGCCATAAGAGTATTCTTAGCGTAGATCCTAAGATGCTTCTTTTATCTATATGCCCGGATGATACTTTTTTGTCTTGCTTTTTAAACTTGTTTAGTAACAATCTGCTTATGATAATAGGAAAGGGGAGCAGTGAAAAGAAATAGGATCCATATTTCACGCTAAATCCGCTATTCTTTACGCGTTCTGTTAGCTCGTTTAATTTATACCTTCGATAGTGCCCAACCATTTTATCAAATTCGGAGTAAAGTTTTGGAAGTGCCGGAACCGTAAGAATCAATTCTCCGTCATCTTTAAGAATGCGATTGATCTCCTTTAGAAACTTTTGATCATCTTCAATATGTTCGAGAACATCTAGAAGGATAATGGAATCAAAGCTCGAGCTTTCAATTTCCGTTTCATGAAGTGATCCTACTATTGCATAGTTTACCCCATTTTCTATCGCTTTTTCTATCGCATACTTCCCCGGTTCTAAAAGTATACATGTGTTTTGTTTGTCCTGAAGATACTTAGTGAAAAGCCCATTTCCACCACCTATGTCTAGTATCAGTTGATTTTTTTTATCAGCTACAAGTTTTGATAAGCATTTGTGACGATGTAAAAACCAAAAGGAGTTCTTTTCACTTCCTTGGATTTTATCGTGTCCATTTTCTGTATACGAAATATTCCTTGAGGCTTGTGCCTCCCAGAATCCCCTTTTATTGTACTCCGCATTCGGAAATAGTTCTTGAAGATTCACTTTTTACTTCTTGTAAGCTTTAATTATTTGGAAAGCCGAAACTCCTTCGAAAACCTTGATTTTTTCTAATGCAGTCTCTGTATAGCGTCCAACCTTATTATTAACTACAAAAGGGGGGAAGAAGCCATATTTATGAATGGATAGTTCTTTGAGTCCTACGTAATCAACAGCACTTTTTATTCTTTTGCGATGCATCATAGCTACACCTTTATCACCTGCCCATGACATAGTAGGAGAAAATACAATCTGAAAATAGTATAGGGGATTAAATGCATTTGGTTCAAGAAATACAAGACTTCCACCTGGTTTGACCAATCTACTCATCGCTTGCAGATAAGTCTCTAAATTCATAAAATGATGAAGGGTGAAAAATGCTATTACTTTATCGAATTTCTCGTTCAATTCGGGTGGAGCATCTAAAATGTCTGAGGCAACAAGATCAATCTTAAATCTGTTGTCGTTGTGTTCAAGAAGTCTTTGTAGAAGTACTGGCGACAAGTCGAGGCAAGTCATTTGATACCCCTTCTTGAGTAATGGAAAAGTGAATTTTCCCATGCCGCATCCAACTTCT
>CAZWLS010000405.1:0-2870 GCA_964634415.1 uncultured Roseivirgaceae bacterium
AATAAATTCTTGTCGATCTTGGAGGGTATAGGATTTAAAAAAACCCAATGCAAATGGATAATAGTTGGTATTAGTTGTATATATGTGGGAGAAAAATAATTCTCGCATGTTTGTTACTTTTTGGTTTAGCACAATCTTCTGTTGCTCAAAACAATCCTAAAGACAATCTCTTGAACTATGAAGACCAATGGATCCATTATGGATTCTTGATTGGCGTTCATTCTTCGAAGTTTGTAATCAAGCATTCTGATTTTTTTACATCGCCAGCGATGGACACGGTCCATTCAATAATCCCTGGAAATAGAGGTGGATTTAAATTAGGATTTGTAATCAATATGAAAGTCTCCCAATACCTAGACTTTCGCTTGCTGCCTACTGTTGGTTTTTATGAGTACGACTTAGACTATCGTTTTACGAATGGTATTACACAGAATGAATTGAAAGATGCGACTATGGTCGAATTGCCTCTTTTATTAAAGTATAAATCAGCCAGAAGAGGCAATATTGCCATGTACACTGTTTTTGGTATCAATCCTTCTCTTGAGGCATCTGGAAAGGGTGATGAAGAAGACGTGACACAAAAACTTGAATTGAGGAATTGGCAATTAGCCATCGATGTGGGTGTAGGGCTTGACATTTTTTATCCATTCTTTAAGTTTTCGCCAGAAATAAGATATTCTTATGGTTTGCGTAACATGCTTACGGATGATCCCAATGATTTCAGTGTAGGCTTAAGTAGACTGACAACTCAAAATTTGGGAATCTTTGTCACGTTTGAAGGTGGACCAGGTGGTAAGAGAAAACTTGGAAAAACTGATAAGGGAAATAATAAAATTAAAACGCGACAAAAGAGACGTCTTAAAAGCGGAGGAAAAGGCAAAGGCTAGCATGAATCAACCAATCGCATTAATTACCGGAGCAACCAGTGGCATAGGAGAAGCAACTGCACGTTTAATTTCAAAAAACTATAGGCTCATAATATGTGGTCGGCGGAAACAGCGCCTTGAAGCGCTTCAAAATGAACTAGATAACGAATCCCAGATTCTTTCATTCGATGTTCGGGATAAAAAGGCTGTATTTGATGCCATTGCTAGCCTTCCTGAAGAATGGAAGCAAATAGATGTACTTATAAACAATGCTGGCAATGCCCATGGATTAGATTTTATCCATGAAGGTAGTACTGAAGATTGGGATGCCATGTTGGACATCAATGTAAAAGGACTTCTATACGTTAGCAAAGCAGTGCTTGATGGCATGGTAGCAAGAAAAAAAGGACACATTATCAATATAAGCTCCATTGCTGGGCTTGAAGTATACACAAAAGGCAATGTCTATTGTGCTTCAAAACACGCTGTTGATGCGCTTACCAAAGGAATGAGAATGGATCTAAACGAACATCGCATAAAAGTATCTTCCATTGATCCTGGCCTGGTAGAAACAGAATTTAGTGAAGTCCGTTTTAAGGGAGATTCGGACAAAGCAAGTAAGGTCTATGAAAACTACACTCCTTTAACTGCAAAAGATGTTGCAGAAACTATTGAGTTTGTCCTCAGCAGGCCCCAACATGTTACCATTGGAGATCTGTTGATTTTACCTACTGATCAAGCAAGCAGCACGATTGTGAATAAAAAAATCCAATAGTCTTTCCTTAAGATTTACGATAAACACATATTTGCCGGATGCAAAATATCCTGATCATCGGGGCGGGAAAGTCTTCTACCGCACTTATCAATTACCTACTCAAGCATAGCATCGAGGAAAACTGGACTATCACTATTGCAGAAAAAGATCTTGAGTTGGCTAAGACTAAAATCAATGGTCATGATAAGGCGAATGCCGTACCTTTTGATGTTTTTGATGCCGAACTACTGAATAACCTTGTAAGTGGTAATGACTTGATCATTTCAATGTTGCCTGCTTCATTACATATTCATGTAGCGCGTAAGTGCGCCGAACTAAAGAAGCACTTTCTTACAGCCTCTTACCTAACAGAGGAAATAAAATCGCTACACGGACAATTTAAAAACGTTGGCAAATTGATGATCATGGAGATGGGATTGGATCCTGGAATCGATCATATGTCAGCAATGAAAGTCCTTGATGAGCTTAGAGAAGATGGATGCGAATTGACTGGATTTGAAACTTTTACTGGTGGCCTAGTTGCTGAAGAATCGGTAGGTGATAATCCATGGAAATATAAGTTTACCTGGAATCCAAGAAACGTCGTATTAGCAGGTCAAGGAAGCTGTAAGTTTATTCAAGAAGGCAGATATAAATACATTCCATATCAGAAACTATTCAGGAGAACAGAAACCATTTACATACCAGATCATGGATATTTCGAAGGTTATGCGAATAGAGATTCACTTGCATATTTAGACATCTACAACCTTAGAGGTATCAAAACACTCTATCGCGGTACACTTAGACGGCCTGGATACTGCTCAGCCTGGGATGTATTTGTGCAACTTGGCGCTACGGATGATACCTATGAGATGGAAAATGTTTCTGAGATGACTCATAGACAATTTCTTAACTCATTTCTATCCTATAATCCGAACGACTCAGTGGAGCTGAAACTAGCTCACTATCTGAATCTTGATTTGGATAATGGCATCATGTTCAAATTAAAGTGGTTGGGTATTTTTGATGAGGAACCAATAGGTTTGAACAAAGGAACTCCTGCGCAAATATTAGAACACATCCTAAAAAAGAAGTGGACACTAGAACCAGAGGACAAGGATATGATCGTGATGTGGCACAAATTCAACTTTATCTCAAAAGGTAAGCATCGTCAAGTCGAATCCAGTATGGTTACATTAGGAGACGATGAAATCAATACCGCTATGTCTAAAACGGTAGGACTGCCA
>CAZWLS010000406.1:0-2859 GCA_964634415.1 uncultured Roseivirgaceae bacterium
CATAGGACTCCCAATAAAGCGGTTGGAAATGATATTGACATCAATAACTGTCTTGGCTGTTGTTACTGGTATTCAAGCGGTAGGAGTTGTTTTAATGGCTGCAATGCTTATTACACCTGCAGCAGCAGCTCGCTTTTGGACCAATCGACTGTCCATGATGATTTTATTGGCATCACTATTTGGAGCCTTCTCTGGAGTATGTGGTGCTTTTATCTCGTACAGCGCACCATCTATGCCGACTGGTCCCTGGATGGTAATGATACTTTCAATAATCGCACTACTCTCCTTCTTCTTTGCGCCAAGAAAAGGTATTGTAATCAGGCAATGGAGAAGGTTTACAATTAAAAAACAGCTACTTGAAGAAAACCTCTTGAAGGCCTTTTATAGGATTGGAGAAAATAATGGAGATCATTTCATAACAATAGCCATTAATGATTTGAGACTAATTAGAAATTTTGCTCCATCACAACTTGCAAAGGGTCTAAGAAAGTTGCGAATAAACGGATATGTTGAAAAGAATAATGACTCATGGAAACTAACTAATGAAGGATTTGAAAAAGGGAAACGAGTAACGAGGCTTCATAGGCTTTGGGAACTCTACCTTACCAAATACCTCCGCATAGCTCCCGATCATGTACATGAAGATGCGGATACGATTGAGCACGTCATAACTCCAGAGCTTGAAGCCAAACTGGAAGCACTGCTCGATTACCCCACTGCTGATCCTCATCAATCCTCAATTCCTAAATAATGGATGCATTTTTAATCATATTGACAGGATCCTTGGTGGCAGTGAGTTGTGCTATTCTCGGCTCATTCCTAATTCTTAGAAAGATGTCGATGGTTGGAGATGCGATCTCTCATTCAGTACTGCCTGGAATTGTTATTGCATTCTTTATTGCAGGGAGTATGCAATCCATTTGGATGCTGATTGGAGCCGGAATACTTGGCGTACTAACTACTTTTCTTATCGAATTTTTTCATCAAAAAGGTAGGCTGCAAACCGATGCCTCGATTGGAGTTACATTCACATGGCTATTCGCACTTGGAGTGATTTTGGTTACTTACTACGCTGGAAATGCCCATATTGATCAAGACTGCATTTTGCATGGAGAAATTGCATATGTGCCAATCGATCTTATCTACAATTCAGATGGAGATGTTCTTGGACCTAAAGCGGTAATTATTTTAAGTTTCGTATTGGCCGTAATTGTTGCCTTTGTCATCCTATTCTATAAAGAACTATTTATTACGACCTTCGACCCTTCATTCGCTCAAGCAATAGGAATATCTACAAGCAAATGGCATTACTTATTAATGGGACTGGTTTCACTTACTACAGTGGCCTCTTTTGAATCTGTAGGCGCAATTCTTGTTGTTGCTCTGCTTATTGCTCCTGCGGCTTCAGCATATCTTATAACAACCAAGCTGAAATTAATGTTAGTATTAAGTTCATTGTTTGGCATACTAAGTTCATTCTTAGGATATTGGCTGAGCTATTTATTGGACGGATCAATTGCTGGTGCAATGGTGACAATTTCTGGTGCTATTTTCGCCATCTGTTATGCCATAGTAAGATTAAAGAAATGAAGAAGACGTTACAGCTAGTCACCCTTGTGGTATTATCATCATGTTATCAAACGATATCTATTGATGGATTTGATAAGGATCAATGGCTCAACACAAGTGATTGCAATACCTATCGTTTGGATCATGCTGATTTAATTGTAAATAACCAAGACAAACTGCTTAAAGGCACTCAAAATGAAATTGAGAGTCTTTTAGGAAGAGCGGCTGAGCATGAATTGTATGAACGTAATCAAAAGTTCTTTCATTATCGCCTTACGCCACCTGGCGATTGTGGTGAATATGAAACTATTCAGTATTTATCTGTTAGATTCAATGCCATTGGAAGAGCTAACTTGATTCAGGTAATGCTTCGCGAACCTCAATAGGAGATCAGGGAATGAATATTCGTACTATGTTCTTCTAGTCCTTGAATTCCATTAAGGAAACTGAGTTCTACTAAAAAAGAAAACCCGGCTATTTCTCCTCCCGACATCTTGACTAGCTCAGCAGCCGCAATAGCAGTCCCCCCTGTTGCAAGTAAATCGTCGTGTATCAATACCTTCTGACCTTTATCTATTGCATCCTTATGAATTTCAATCTCTGCAGAGCCATATTCCAAATCATACTTGAATGATAGCGTTTCTGCAGGCAGCTTCCCTTTTTTACGGATTGGTATAAATGGAATACCCATCAATTGGGCAAGAGAATTGCCCCAAATAAATCCCCTTGATTCAATACCTACTATTGCATCAATATTTTTTGCCTTCCATTGCTCTGCAAAGGCTACCGTTATCTCCTTACTTAACTCCACATCTTTAAGCAACGGAGTGATGTCTTTAAACATGATTCCTGGTTTGGGAAAATCAGGAATTGTTCGAATGGCATTTGTAATTCTTTCTGTAAGATCCATTGAGGTGAATAAAATAGGTTTTAAAATTGAGGCACAGTATTTGAAATACCCTTGCTAAAAAACTCAATCATCATGAAACAAGCAAAATGCTTGCTTATGAAACCACAAAAATTCTATTGATATGAAAAAGCTATCTATTATACTCATTCTCTTGATCGCAGGTATAGGCACAGCCAGCGCTCAAAAACTTTCAAAAATTGAAGAAATACTCCAAACAAAGCAGAAATGGTCAGTCATTGATGTAAAAAGCAGTAGACCATATTTTGAAATTGGTGAAACCTTCACAATACGCGTTGATCGCAAATTTTATCACGATAGAAATAACTATGCAAAACTTGGTGGTGAATGGTCGCTTGATGGAAGCAAGATGATTCTTACCG
>CAZWLS010000407.1:0-2841 GCA_964634415.1 uncultured Roseivirgaceae bacterium
TGTAATGAAATCAAATCTATTTTGAGTCTGGGTATTCCCATAAAAATAAATGTTGGCTGTCCCAAGGACTACATTATAGTAGCCTTTCGTATTATTGTGAGATTTCAAATCTTGACCGCTTGGCCTTTTAGCAAGAGACCTTGGGCAACAACCCCATATATATGGGTCTTCATCATGAGTATGGAGTCTTGCCACTGAACCCTCTGGATCAGAACCAGGAAATATTATAGATCCCCATCCACCTCTTATGTTCTCTGACCCTAATGACATTTCTCCGAATTCATTTGTATAAAAGAATGAACCATGTTCGTTTGTCTGTCTCCCTGGATTAATATTTCCTTTATCGTCGTAAATATCAGCTTCGTTTGCTGCTTCAAACGCCTCCATTGATGCTACACTGTATGTCGTACCAAAACTTCTTAAGTCTGAACTTTCATCATTCTCCAGGTCTTCCGCTACTTGAGTGAAGAAAGCTAAAAGGTTTTCGTCATCGATAATCGTTACGCCGTTTTCCAAGCCATCATGAGTTACCCATAATCGGTTACCTTGACTATCATAATAGACAGTCGAATCTCCATTTACGTCGATATATTTTAATGGGTTATTAAGAACATAATGATAAGGGCTATTATCAAAGTAATTCTCTGAAAAACGATCTTGGGTAAAAAATCGACCTAACCAGGGATCTTGCATTCTTGCGCCATAATCATACCAGTCAATATCTTTCTGTTCTTCCTTCCCATTGTACTTATAGAGGTTCTCAGGGCTACCAATATTTGAATGAAATGTTCCTCCAAAAGGATAGTAATCTTGCCTTTGCTTAACTGTTCCAGATTCATCAACGGTTACTCTAACATTACCAAGGTGATCCGTAAGATGGTATTCATAATCATATGAGCTACCGTTTCTTAATGCTCTTCCATCTAAATGCTGGATAAACTTTAGGTCATCATCCTGATAATGAAAAGGCCCAACATAAGTAGTATTCTTCGTTGCTGGACCAGTAACGGTGTTGGCGTGTTTGATTCCAGTTGCATCATAGTGATATGTCACAGTAATAGCGTTACCAGCCCCATCTTCAGTTTGAATAGTTGAAGGCAAATTGAGGAAATTGTACGTGATTGATCCTATTTTTTTATTCGAGTCCGAAATCATATTCCCATTATCATCATAATGGTATTCTTCTGTTCCTGTAACAGAAGTTATATTCTTAAACCCTTGTGAATTTCCGCTATCCTCAGCCCTTGTTAATTGATTGCCGTCATGATTGAATGTCAGGTTATCTATTGTGTTACGCTGTACGGTTTTCAGGTTACCGTTATCATCATAGGATATATTACTTACATTGTGATTCCCTGATCCGGCATAGGTAGCACTCTTTAATCGATTGAGGTCATCATAAGCATATTGGTAGTTTTGAGCTGCGGTAGTCACTCCTGAACCACCTAATGAGCGCCATAACATTTGCCCAATATTCCCATTGTACTGAGCAGTAGGAGCTGAAATATATTTTAATTCCAAGCCAAACTTATCCGTACTTGCATCATCAAATGTTCCTGACCCTCCGTTGATTGTACGAAGCCATCCTCTTTCATTGTATCTGTAATCAATGGATTGTACCGGTGTAACTCCATCATGTAAATCTTTCTCGATCAACTGACCAATTACATTATACCTGTTACTAGAAAGAGTTTTTGTTCCGTTGCTATTAATGGCGTGGGTATGCGTCAATAGACGGTCACGATGATCATAAGTAAAGTTTTCTGTAACCGTTGTGGTGGTACCACTCTTTCGATGAGTAGTGACAATACTATTTACTAAAGGTGAAGATGTATTTCGATAGGATGTAACAACCTTGTCTGTATTGCCAAAGTAGTTTTCACCACAAACTGCGATAACTCGAAATCGGTTATCGTAATAAGTGGTACTATTTAGCATATTGGAAGAATTTAGCAGACGCACTTGACTTCCTGTTATTAACCCTTGAGCAGATGATTGAGCACCTGAGTGTTGATACTGACTTCCCCAAGTAAAATCACTCACAAAATCATAGTCGTCGTAGTAAGTTACCGTGAGGATTTCACTCTCCGATGTTGTTGGGAAACTCGTGTTATCATAACCATAAACATCACTACCTATATTCCCAACATATTCAATAGCATAATCATAAAGGGTATTGTCATCAATTTGAGTTTGCAACGACTCTCGTGTCTCGGTCATTGATTTAATTCCTGTCATTACTGGCCGGTTTAGCTGGTCGTATTTGGTGAAAATCCATTCGCTAGAATATGGACTGGCCCTTTTTACTACCGAAAAATTATCTGTTTTTGATGCATTGAAATTTGGCTTTTTAAACAGAATTTTAGCACCTGGCGCTCTGGCGTAGCTTTTGCCTTCATAACTAGTAACTACCTTTGTTCCACTGGCCACATATTCAACATTTGACGACAAAGCTCCAATTGACCGGTGATTACCATCCAAAACAAAAACCACTCGATTGCGACGATCATAGACCATCTCAACCTTCTCGGCACCCGGAACTTGTTTTTCGATCATCCGATTGCGGTCATCATATTTATATCGAAATAACCATTTCTTACGGAAATTATTATCGTTTAACAAACTCCAGTTGGTTCCGATCTCAGTCACAGCTTGAGGGGGGATGACAAAAGTCAAACGGTCATAGGTATCGTAGATATAGTAAGTTTTGGTTTCATCTACGGTTCCTACTGCGGCTTTTTTGCAAACGAGCAACCCTCGTTTATCCTGGAATTCCTCGTATTCTGTGCCATTCTCATCCATGGTTGAGGTTACCCAAAGACTGTCATTAGGGTGATTGGA
>CAZWLS010000408.1:0-2837 GCA_964634415.1 uncultured Roseivirgaceae bacterium
GGACACTGGTGCTTGGTTTATTTGTTTCTTGACGAAAAAACCGACCGTCTGGCAGCTACTGCCAAAGTGGCTAAATATTTCAACCGTGAAATCACCGTTTCAGAAGGTGATGAAGTAGATCTTTTGATTGCAAATACAACCGATTTGGGTGTGAATGTGGTGGTAAACAATAGCCATAGAGGTTTGATTTACGAAAGCGAACTTTTCCATGATGTTTTGGAAGGAGATCACATCAAAGGATACATCAAAACCATTAGAGAAGATGGAAAGATTGATGTGAGTTTACGCAAAGAAGGTCTAGAAAATCTCGAAATGGGAGCTCAACAAATTCTAGACGAGTTAAAAAACAATGATGGTTTCCTTCCTATTCATGACAAAAGTGATCCAGAAGAAATCCAATCTTTACTACAGATGAGCAAAAAGAACTTTAAACGTTCTGTAGGAATTCTGTATAAAAAGCGGATGATCACTTTAACCAAAGACGGTATTCAGCTGTCTAAATAGCACCTCTCTCCTCTTTGCTACTTTAAAAACCACTCTAAACGCTTAAAAAAGGCTCTTTTATTATTTTCTTTTTGTATATAAAATATAATATATACATTTGGAAAAAAATAAATAAATGGGGACTAAAGGAAAACATCTTGGTGAGTTTGAAGAGATGGTGTTGTTGGCGGTTGGCGTCTTAGGTAATGAAGCCTACGGCATCTCCGTAAAAAGTAAGATTGAAGAACTTACAGGAAGAAGTGTAAGCATGGGCGCCCTTCACGCCGCATTGAACAGGCTCGAAGAAAAGGACTTTGTTAAATCCAAGTTGGGTGAAGCCACCAAAATTAGGGGTGGTAAAAGAAAGCGTTTTTACTCCGTTACCATATTCGGTCAGCAGGAGGTTAAAGATTTGATGGCTAAGCGCCAGCAATTTTGGGAAGCTATTCCTCAGGAGGCATTTGCTGTAAGATGGACACCCAATAACAACGATTGATCATGACTCCTAAGCCACCAAAAATATTTGATCGTCTACTCCAATGGTACTGCGTCCAAACCGAGATGGAGGATATCCAGGGAGACTTCTATGAGATTTATTACGATCGGGCAGAAGATTCTACTACAAAAGCTAATTGGCTATTTGCGTTGGATACTTTAAAGCTATTTAATCCCTTTTCTAAGCAAAGGAAACGTGCGACATGGCTAAGTGAATCGTATAATTTCAATTTTAGAAATCAAATAAGAAGATCGCTTAGAAACTTACGGAATAATCCATTCATAAATGGCCTTAAGATCATTGGACTAGGTGTAGCGGTTAGCGCATTCTTCTTTATCAATGATTATACAAGGTTCCATAACACCTTCGATCAATTTCATGAGAAAAAAGATCGCATTTATCGCATAGTAACCACGGTGACTTCACCTGATCTTCAAGATGTTACCGCCTGGTCTCACTATTATTTGAATGAAGTTCAAGATGAATTTCCAGAAATAGAAGAGTTGGTAAGAATGCTTAAGACAGAGCAAGCGCTGGTGATAAAGGTTGAAAATCAATTCTACAATGAAACAGAAGTATTTTATTCAGATCCAACCTTTGCAAAGGTCTTTGGATACAATTGGATTGAAGGCAACCCATTGGATGCGTTAGATGATACTGAGTCTGCCATAATTACTAAATCAACAGCTGAAAAGTACTTCAACGCTTCGAAAGGTATTGTTGGGAAAATAATTGAAATTAACGATGAGCCGTATCAAATAAGTGGCATAATTGAAGACATTCCTTCAAACAGTGATCTTAGTTTTGATCTACTACTCCCCTTTCCTTATGAAAACTTTGAAGACTGGATGTTTGTATATGTCCTGCTAAAAGATCGAGCTTCTCTAGCCTCTATCGAAGCAAAGTTTCCTTCGATATTAATGGACTACAATAGTCACTTTACAGATGAAGGAATAGCTCTCACTTATTCTTTCGAGAATATTCAAGATATCCATTTCAGTGAGCCTAAGCTATACGATACGCCCAAAATGGATCAAAGCAGAATACTTCTTTTTCAATTGATTGGATGGGTTATTCTAATTATCGCATTGGTTAATTACATCAACCTATATTCTACTCAGCTATTAAATCGAGTAAGGAGTGTCAATGTCCAAATGGTGGTTGGAGCATCCAGAAAACAACTCATGCTAGAATTTGCAACTGAAGGAATTCTTTATTTCGGCCTTGCACTTGGAAGCGCTATTTTGATTACTTTTTTATCTAAAGACTTTATTAGCTATCATTCGAAATTTGAATTCTTTAGTGTTCAGATTCCGTTTACTCAAATACTACTTCTTGGATTAGCATTTTTCTTACTGGTCTTAATCACATCATTACATGCATTGATACTGACCACCTCCAGAAAAAACAACCAATTATTCGAGGCAAGACCAATCAAAGCGGCCTTTCGCAAAGCGCTCATTGGATTTCAATTTGCACTGTCATTTGGGATTATTCTTTCTACAGTAATCATCTATAATCAAACCTCACTTATCCAAAATCATCCTTTAGGCTTTAGCAGTGAGCATTCGATCAATTTCCAATTTCCAGCAAACATGAATGGCAACGAAATAAGATCACTTACTGAAGAACTGAAGCAAATAGATTTTGTCCAGAATGTTACAACTGTGGAACCAAACTCTGTTCCTGGGATGACGCCCTGGGTTGAGGACTATTACATAGACGACTCTGACAACACTAAACTTTTTGAAGAGCTCGGTGTAGACGAAAACTACCTGGAGACATTAAATCTTGAGATGGCTCATGGAGAATTTTTCATTAAAGGGAAGCACAGGTATAATCAAGCCTTTGTAGTGAA
>CAZWLS010000409.1:0-2825 GCA_964634415.1 uncultured Roseivirgaceae bacterium
ATAATGAAGATTTCAAGCCTGTTGATCTAATCAACGCTAGAACGTTATCTTCTGTGATCAACTCATTCTTTGGAACGAACCAGCTATCTCAGTTTATGGATCAAACGAATCCATTAGCAGAGGTGACCCACAAAAGAAGAATGTCTGCACTTGGGCCAGGTGGTCTTTCTAGAGAAAGAGCTGGTTTTGAGGTTCGAGATGTTCACTATACGCACTACGGTAGACTTTGTACTATTGAAACACCAGAAGGACCAAACATTGGTTTGATTTCTTCTCTTTGTGTTCACGCTAAAGTGAATCAAATGGGATTCATCGAAACGCCTTACAGAGAAGTAGGCAGTGGAACTGTAGACATGTCAGGAAATGTGAAGTATTTGACAGCTGAAGAAGAAGATACTCACAACATTGCACAGGCCAATGCTCCTTTATCAGATAAGGGTAAATTCTTAAATGATAAGATTAAAGCAAGGTTTGAAGGAGACTTCCCGCTTTGTAGTGAAGATGAAGTAAGCTACATGGATGTAGCTCCAAATCAGATTGTATCTGTGGCAGCATCAATGATTCCTTTCTTGGAGCACGATGATGCAAACAGGGCTTTGATGGGATCAAACATGCAGCGTCAAGCAGTTCCTTTGATGAGACCACAAGCACCTATCGTAGGTACTGGTCTTGAAGAAAGAGTAGCACTTGACTCAAGAGCTTTGATTAGAGCAGAGAGAGATGGATTGATAGAGTACGTTGATGCTAATAAGATCACAGTAAAGTATGATTTAAATGCTGATGAGCAAATCATTACTTTCAATGATTCAGTTGTAACATATGACTTGGTTAAGTTCAGAAGAACTAACCAGGATACATGTATAAACTTGAAGCCTATCGTTCAGAAAGGTGACAAGGTTAAAGAAGGTCAAGCACTGTGCGATGGCTTCGCTACCGAAAAGGGAGAACTTGCATTAGGAATAAACATGCAGGTTGCATTCATGCCTTGGCAGGGATACAACTTTGAGGATGCGATTGTGATATCAGAGCGCGTAGTTCGTGAAGATATCTTTACTTCCATTCATATCGATGAGTTTGAACTTGAAGTAAGAGATACGAAAAGAGGAGAGGAAGAACTTACAAGTGAAATTCCAAACGTTTCTGAAGAGGCTGTGAAAAACCTTGATGAAAATGGAATTATCAGAACTGGTGCTGAGATCAAAGAAGGGGATATCCTTATAGGTAAGATTACTCCTAAGGGGGAATCAGATCCAACTCCAGAAGAAAAATTACTAAGAGCAATTTTTGGTGATAAAGCAGGTGATGTTAAGGACGCTTCATTGAAAGCTTCTCCATCGCTAAAAGGTGTGGTAATTGATACCAAACTATTCTCTAGACCTAAGAAGGATAAAGATGTAAGAGCGAGAGCTAAGAAAGAGGTTGAGCTTCTGAAGAATAAATACAGCCAACAGCTTACTGAAGCAAGAGCTACAATGATCGATAAGATTACTAAGCTTCTTGATGGAAAAACTTGTCAGGGAATTAAACACAAGTTTGGTGAAGAAGTGATGAGCAAGGGTGTTAAGTTCTCTAGGAAAAACATCGAGGCTAATTTATTCCCTCCTAAGAATAAGTATAGAGATGAAAGTAACTATAACGTGCCTGAAGAGGCTAACTTGATTTCTGATTTACTTATTGAAGACTGGGTGAATGACGAGAAAATCAATGATTTGATTTTCATGTTAGTCAAAAACTACATTGGCCACAGAAATGATATATCAGGTCATTTCAAGCGCGAGAGGTTTACTCTGGAGGTTGGTGATGAATTGCCAGCAGGGATTGTACAACTTGCCAAAGTATATGTCGCTAAAAAGCGTAAGCTTCAAGTAGGAGATAAGATGGCTGGGCGACACGGAAATAAAGGAGTTGTAGCTAAGATTGTACGTGAGGAAGATATGCCATTTATGGAGGATGGTACTCCGGTAGATATCGTGTTGAATCCGCTAGGTGTACCTTCAAGGATGAATATCGGTCAGATCTATGAGACCGTATTGGGATGGGCAGGATTGAAGCTAGATAGAAAGTATGCTACTCCAATATTTGACGGTGCTTCCGAGGAAGAGGTTCAAAGCGAATTGAAAGAGGCAGGTTTGCCAAGTTTCGGTAGAACTTATCTATATGATGGACTTTCTGGTGAGCGATTTGACCAACCTGTGACAGTAGGTGTGATTTACATGCTGAAACTAGGTCACTTAGTTGATGATAAGATGCACGCGAGAAGTATCGGACCATACTCACTTATTACTCAGCAACCGCTTGGTGGTAAGGCACAGTTTGGAGGTCAGCGTTTCGGAGAGATGGAGGTTTGGGCTTTGGAGGCATTTGGTGCTGCCAACGTACTTCAAGAAATCCTTACAATCAAATCCGATGATGTAATTGGTAGAGCAAAAGCTTATGAAGCAATCGTTAAAGGCGAGAACATGAATAAGCCAAACATTCCTGAATCATTCAATGTATTAATACATGAATTGAGAGGATTGGCTCTTGAAATTACTTTGGACTAATTAATTATTGAAAATCATTCTCCCGAGAAATCGGGAGGCTTTATTGATATACAACATGGCGTTCAGAAAAAACAAAAAAATTCACAACGACTTCTCTAAAGTTACGATCAGTCTTGCTTCTCCAGAGTCGATCCTGGAAAGTTCGCATGGTGAAGTAACACAGCCGGAAACTATCAACTACAGGACATATAAGCCTGAGATGGGTGGCCTTTTCTGTGAACGAATCTTCGGTCCAGTTAAAGATTGGGAGTGTCACTGTGGTAAGTATAAAAGAATCCGTTA
>CAZWLS010000410.1:0-2784 GCA_964634415.1 uncultured Roseivirgaceae bacterium
TGATGTAGCTAGAAATATTGTACAAAACCTTCTGAATCAACGTCTTCCTACTTGCTTTGAAGATCCAACAATTTATTACTTAGTCGATCTATATGTAAGTCAGGTTGAGGAAGCAAGAAAGCAGTTGGGTATGCCCTTAAAGAATCTACCAATATATGGAACTCTTCCAACACCAGAAATCAATGCATACACATACCCTCCTCAAGAAAGTGAGGAAGATCTTACGAAAGTCGGAAGCATTATAGCGTTCAACACACAGCTTTTCAAATTCGCGTATCAAATGCCAAAAGTAATGCTACCTACCATTAATATTAGTCAGGATTATAATGGTAAGATACAAGTAGATTACTCACGGGAGGGAGCTCTAAGAAGCATTGAAAAGAATCCAGATATCACTGTCAATTTTGGAATGGCGATTCTTGAGTTCTTACAATTAGTTAGCCCATCAACACAACCATTAGATGGAAAGTATGATGGAGATTTGACTGCCCTAGCCTTTTCAATAGAACTTTTTGCAGTTGCTCATGAATACGGTCATTTAATAAAAGAACACAAGCTTCAGGGTACTAAGGAAGTTCGTCTTAATATTATGAATCAAGATAAGGTGACAACGACCGTAGGAGTGCGATCCTGGAAACAAGAGCTTGAAGCAGATTCGTTAGGGATTCTACTGCTTACCAAAATCATTGAAAACGATATCAATTCTGCTCCTGATGAATATCGTGAGTCGGTTGAACTTAGAAGAGTTATTCGCTTGTTTGCTCCGCTTTTCTTTTTTAAATCCTCTGAAATAATAGAAAAGGCTAAGGTTATTCTTGAGTCTGGAAATATTCCATCTTCAGCGTCACAGAAAGAAAGGGAATATATCTATGCATTGCTTGAGGGAAAAACTTCAGATGAACAGAAGGAGATGTTCAAGCATTTGAAATTCAACTCACACCCTCCTTCTTGGTTAAGAATGGAAAGAGCTCAATTACTAATTCAAGAGTATTTAGAGGAAACAGACTTATCAGATCAATCAAGAGAATATGGTCGTATTGCTGAGGGAATTCTCGAGAATTTGGATTTAATGTGGGGTATTGTTTTACCAAGATTACCTCTTCTTTTAAATGTTATATCGAAGAATCAGGTGCCAGATGAAATAACCTATATCCCCTCGCCTACCGCTTGGGATTACACATTTTTCTACAACCTAGATTTAAAATCTGCAATTGAACTCTTCAAAAGCGATAAGTATAATGATAAACTAATACTAGAACAGTACCAAGAGGCGATTACTTCAGATTGGTTACTTCTATCTGGTATACAAATTGATTGGGCTAAGAAAATCCTTCTTACAGATAACATTGATAAAAGAACAGATGCGATTTCAACTATAGCTATCAGTGGAGATAAAAGCGGTATTGGGTTCCTTGACAATATTGATACATCAAAATGGCCTAAAGGTGATCTAAAACTTTTAGAAAATGCTAAATCTTTTCTTTCAAAAAATGGACGCATTACATCTTTAGATAAACTTGTTAGGACTTCCGCCAAAGACTTTGAATTGGTAGAACTCCTATGCTATCCAGACGGAAAAATAAATAACACAATTGTTACCGAAATTCTGCCTTCCACAATCGACGAGGATTCTAAGGCTTTTCTAAAAAATAACAGCGGTGTCAATCCATCAGAATCTTTGTCCAGAATGGCTTTGACAATGATTACAACCAATCTACCAGTAGATAAATCATTCAGTTTTTGGTCCGACTTGTTACTAAAATCAGGTTATTTGGATGAGGCAATGGATTATGCTAAAGAAGGGATTAAAAGGCATGGCGAGAGTGCTAATCTTGAAAACGCAATCGGCAATATTTTAACTGAGAAAGGTGACTTAATTTCAGCTATTGATCACTACAAAAAGAGTTTGGAGTTCGGTCGAAATGATGGATGGCCTGAAATTAATATTGCAAAAAATTATGTCAAGCTAAAGAAGTTGGAAGAAGCAGAAAAGTATTTTGAACAAGCGCTTACTAGGGAGTCTACAGCTAGAACACCTTATGAATATGTTGGATACCTTAACGAATACGCATGGTTTTTAGCCACCAATTACCACAGCGATAAGGAACGATGTGAAAAAGCTCTCTCCTATAGTGTTGTATGTAATGAAAGCATTGGATTTTCTAATCCCAACTATATAGACACATTAGCTGAATGTCTTGCTGTAAACAACCAATTCGATCTGGCAATTAAAATGGCCGAAAAGGCTCTTAAAATGATTCCTGTTACGCATTATCAGCGACAAGAGTACGAAGATCGTCTAAACGAATTCATCCAAAGAGCAAAGGAATAACTACCGATCCTTCTCAACACAGGTTGGTAAGTAGATACTTAAAATCTTACTTCAAACTACTATTTTGCAAACAACATTTTTAACCAAGCAGAGATTTAAAACTACAGTTTCTAATTGCCAATTCTTGATTCAGCAAATAGATTTATCAAATCTACTTTCCCATTTAAATACTTGATTTAAGAAATACCTCCTGAATACAGAGTCAATGAAAAGGTTGATGCCAATTATAGAATTATCGTTTCTAAATTCCATCAACATGAGCTTTAGCGAACAATTAACATAAAATCAGATATGTAATGTGTGGCTTAAGTTCATTTTGCATTTCTTAGAGAAGAAATTGTATACAAAAGGGAAAACGACTTATTAAAGTTTGTACTTAACTTATTTTAGGTATTTACCATTTAAATTAGATAAGTATAACCGCCGATTACCATGAAAATCACTATTATAGG
>CAZWLS010000411.1:0-2742 GCA_964634415.1 uncultured Roseivirgaceae bacterium
ATTGAAGCAATAAGATCAACAATGTTGCCATGACGATCGATGGGGTGTTTATCATCTTGAACCCTGACATTTTTTTCATTATTATTTGATTTTTTCTCTAGCATAATTATCAAAATAACTAGCAATTATGAAAAAGACGTGAAATTTAGAGTGACTTCATATGTTGCTTTAGGTATTTCATCTTCATTTCATTTTCTTGAGATATTTTGGATTCATTGTCAACCTATCAACATTAAAACTAATGAATCTATCTAAATATAAAATTATTTTAACGACAGTGATTACAGCTGTTACTATTTCTAGCTTGATAGGATTAATGAGCAAATCAAGCCAAGCTGGAACTTCTACTCTCATTAACTTTGGGGAGATAGTTAACAAAAATTCTGATGATAAAAACCAAGACAAAGATAAAAAACATGAGGATCATCAAGAACACCAAGGTCATAAAGGGCATAGTCAAAAATAATGACTTTGTAAAATTAAGTTAACTTAACTAAATTTTTCTTAAACAACGTCTCAATACAAAGAATAGTAAACAGCTATTTTTTTAGTCATTTATCCAAATTCAAACTGGATAAGTTACCTATATCTATTCATAACTAATTTTTAATTAATTCCAGTAATTTTTTGCTATTGATCATGTCACACATTACCAGACGTAATTTTTTCCAATTCGCAGGAGGTACAGCCACAGGTTTAATCTTGCATCAAATTTTACCTAAATCTGCTTCTGCTGTCAGTAATCCTGCCACTAATTTTTTACAAGGCAACAAAATTGATTTAAAAGTTGATCAAAGTAAAATTATGATTAACGATCGTCAAGGAAAAGCAACAGTTCTCAATGAAGTTTTACCAGCACCTACCATTAGGTTGAAAGAAGGACAAACTGCGACTATTAATGTTACCAATAATTTAAAAGAAGATACGTCAATTCATTGGCATGGCTTAATTTTACCTGCAAATATGGACGGTGTTCCAGGGGTAAGTTTTAGAGGCATTAAACCAGGAGAAACTTTTACTTATAAATTTGATGTTAATCAAAGTGGAACTTACTGGTACCACAGCCATAGCAATATGCAAGAACCTTTAGGAATGTATGGAGCAATTATTATTGATCCCATTAAATCAGATCCTTTTGAATACGATCGAGACTACGCTGTAATTTTGTCAGAATGGAGTTTTGAGCATCCTCATAAAATTCTTGCTAATCTGAAAAAAATGCCTACTTACTATAACTACCAACGTCGCACAGTTGCTAGTTTAGGAGAAGACTGGGATTGGAAGCAAATGCGGATGGATTCAGCTGATATTGCTGATGTGACAGGGGCAACTTACACTTATTTGATGAATGGTAAAACTAGTAATGATAATTGGACAGGTATATTTAAGAAAGGAGAAAAAGTTCGGTTAAGATTTATTAATGCCGCGGCGATGACATTTTTTGATGTACGTATACCAGGGTTAAAAATGACTGTGGTGCAAGCGGATGGACAAAATGTTGAGCCTGTACCTGTAGATGAATTTCGTATCGGTGTCGCTGAAACTTACGATGTTATAGTAGAACCTAAAGATGAAGATGCCTATACTATTTTTGCTGAAACGATGGATCGTAGCGGATTTAGTCGTGGTACATTAGCCCTTAGACAAGGTTTAGAGGCAGATATTCCTCCTCGTCGTGAACGTCCTTTACGCACTATGGCAGACATGGGCATGGATCATGATGAACATGGTGCTCATGGAGATCATAGTAATCATACTAAGTCATTTACCAAGGATAATGATGACAAGATGAAGATGGATGGTATGAACCATGAGGATCATGACATGGAAAATATGGGTGATATGAATCGTGAAGATACTGACCTAAAAGATAAAAAGAACATGGATGATATGAATCATGAGGATCATGACATGAACAACATGGATGACATGAATCATGAAGATCATGACATGGAAAACATGAAAAATATGTCAAACATGAAAGATAAATTAGACTTTAGTTGGCAACCTCATGGAGATATTGATCACGGTATTGGTAATGCCTCTAATCCCATGATGGTTAAAAATCGCTTAAATGAACCCGGTATTGGTTTAGAAGACGCTAAACATAAGGTCTTAGTTTATACGGACCTCAAAGGGATTAATAAAATGAATAGGCGTAAAGTCGATCGCGAAATCGAACTGCATTTGACGGGTAATATGGAACGTTATATGTGGTCATTTGATGGTAAAAAATATTCCGAAGATAAAGAAATTAAATTTTATTACGGTGAAAGATTAAGACTAACCTTTGTCAACGATACCATGATGGAACATCCCATACATCTTCATGGAATGTGGATGGAATTAGTTAATGGTAATGGTGACTATCAACCTCGTAAACACGTTATTATCGTCAAACCTGCGGAAAAACTGTCTACTGAAATTGATGTCGATGCCAAAGGTAAATGGGCTTTTCACTGCCATTTGATGTATCACATGGATGTTGGTATGTATCGCACTATTAATGTTGTTAGTTAACGTTCTTTAGTTATTTCAAATTAAACTAATACATTACTAAGTTATGGCTCGAAGTTTTAAATACTTCTATTCTCTAGGAGTTTTGTCTGCTCAAGATTAAAGGAGTTTTGGCTCCGAGTCTTAACTCCACTTTGTTTGCGTCTTACTGGTAACAACTACAGCCATTAAGATAGCTATTATTTTTTATTATTCATAAATTATGTTTTTTCATTTAATTAAATA
>CAZWLS010000412.1:0-2735 GCA_964634415.1 uncultured Roseivirgaceae bacterium
TAGACTGTCTGAACTCTTCGGGACAGATATGATTGAGGTGGACAAATACCTACGCACCATGGGATTAAACAGCTATGCCGCAGAGTCAGCAAAAGCATATATTGATCGCAATCACGAAAGCCTTCCATTGGTTCAAGCGTACATCTCAGGCATCAATCAGTACATAGAGAATAACCCCAAGCCATTGGAGCATACAATTCTTGGACTAGAAGTAGAGCCGTTCGAGATTCAAAATATTTTTGAAACATTGACTTATATGGCATTTAGTTTTTCCAATGCCCAAATAACTGACCCAATTCTTACGGAGCTTACTAGTAAACTTGACTCGGCATATTTAATCGATTTAAATATCTATCACTATAAAGGGGAATCGACCTTGCGGTCTTTTGATGACCGTTATTCCGAGCAAGCTGACATGGCAATGACGGTATTAAATAAGCTAAAAACACCTGAGTTCATCGGCAGCAACAGTTGGGTTGTTTCCGGAAACAAAACTCAAAGTGGAGAAGTCATTTTAGTAAATGATCCACATATTGCTTTTGCTCAACCTTCAGTTTGGTATGAATCACACCTAATTTCTCCAGGAAACGAATACTATGGATATCATATTCCAGGTGCACCCTTCCCATTGCTAATGCATTCCGAAAAGAAAGCTACCGGGATAACAATGTTTGAAAATGATGAGATGGACTTCTATGTTGAGGAAATTCACCCTGAAGATTCTAATATGTATATGCATCAAGGAGAATGGAAAGAGATTACTAATCGCAAAGAAGTGATAAAAGTAAATGGAGAAGAAGATGTCAGTTTCTCGATTCGTTCTACGGTACATGGCCCTATCGTATCTGATATCCTAAACGAAGAACCTCTTGATGATGTAGTGACTATGCATTGGGTGACATCAAACCACACCAGCTATATGATTGAATCGATTTATGGATTTGTAAAAGCACGAGACATTGAAGAACTGGAAGAGGCTGCCGCACAAATACATGGACCGGGATTAAATATAATGTATGGTGATTCTGAAGGAAATGTAGCATGGTGGGCAGTTGGCAAACTCATCAAACGAAGAAATGAACAATTGAGTAAGACATTTTATGATGGATCCAGTGGGTTAGATGATCCCGACTCTACGTATTCTTTTGAAAAAAATCCGCATGCGATTAACCCGCCTTGGGGATACGTCCATAGTGCCAATAATCAACCTGACACTGTCGATGGGATCGTTTATTCAGGATATTATTTACCTGACGACAGAGGTGAAAGAATTGTTGAATTATTAGAAAGTAATGAAGAAGCAACTGTCAATCTGATGAAAGAAATGCTTGTAGATGACAAGGCTATGATGCAGGAGGCAATAAAAGGGATACTACTACAGGCCATCAAAGACACTGAAAGAGGAGATTTATTAAGAGAACTCTTAAAGTGGAATTGCGATTTTGACAGGGACGATTTTAGACCACTCATATTTCAAAAATGGGTAAATGAAATTATTAAAGCTGCCATGAAGGACGAAATAGGTGAAGAACTATGGCCGCTTTACAAAAAATCACATACGTATAAGGTCGCCACGGAATACCTCATAAAAAACAATGAATCTATTTGGTGGGACGATACTAGTACAAATCAAAAGGAAACTAGAGACGAAATCATAAGAACGTCCTTTGAATCAACCATCAAAGATTTATCGGATAGTTGGGGCACGGACTTTTTACAGTGGAAATGGGGAAATGCACATCAACTAAATCACAAACATGCCATGGGTGATGTTATAAGCTTTTTGAATGTAGGGAAGTTTCCTGTTTCTGGTGCAAATGAAGTACTAAACAATATGGGATATACCTATGAAGAATCTGCCGAGCAGACCATCCTATTCGGACCTTCGACAAGAAGAATTGTAAATTTTGAGGACGTTAGAAACGACAGTTGGAGCATCCTCCCTACCGGTCAGTCTGGAAACTACTTCAGTCCATACTATGATGATCAAGCTCAAATGTATGTTGATGGTAAGTTCAGAAAGATGATAATGAACCATGATTTGATTAAACAATCAGACAACAAGCTAGTTCTTAAAGCGTCTAATTGAACCAGAGAAACACCTTCGATGTTACCTTTACGTCAAATTGACAAACCATAACCTCATAAACATGGATAATAGAAAGTATTTACCATTTGTAATCATCGCTGTAGTTGCATTTATAGTGCTTTTATCAGCATTTAATAGAATATTCTATCGAATTGAAGCATCAGAACGGGCAGTTATTTTCAAGACTCTTTCCGGAGAACTAGAAAAAGACAACATCATAGGACCTGGTTGGCATGTGAAAGCTCCGTGGAATGAAAAATATGTGTATGAGGTTTCTGAGAACAAAGTTGAAGAGACAATGGACGTTCTCGACAAAAATGGTTTAAATATTAGCGTCGATGTTACTGTTAGGTTTCATCCTAAGTACGATGCCATTGGAGAAATTCAAGAAAATTTTAGAGGGGATTACATTCAAAGACTTGTTATACCAGAAGCTAGATCAACTGTTAGACAAGTTATGGGACGTTATACAGCTGAAGAAATTTATTCAACAAAGCGTCCTGAAGTAGAAGCATCTATCATTGAAGAAACCAGAGAAGTACTTGGAGCAGAAGGTAATGAGGTTGAGATGAAAAGTCTGTTAATCCGATCTATCAAATTACCCGAACAAATCAAGACTGCTATAGAAAATAAATTAAAGCAAGAA
>CAZWLS010000413.1:0-2719 GCA_964634415.1 uncultured Roseivirgaceae bacterium
AGCATTTAACCATAATCATGGCGGAGGTATCCTTTCTTAGAATTGCGCATTCATTCAGTTCAAAAGTCTTTCCATCAAATAGTTCCATATTACTCTCCAATGTCAGGAGGGAACGTCTCTCAACCTTGTAGTTCTCCTTGAATAGTAAGTACAAGGATTCTTTAATATATTCTTTTGCAATGGAGGCCAAGAAACCCAGACGACCCATATTTATGCCTAAAATTGGCACTTCAGTGCTGCCAACCCAGAGCAATGATTCAAGAAACGTACCATCTCCACCTAAACTAAATACGCAATCAAAATCTGGTGTAATTTTTTCGATGATGTTCTTTTTCTTACCTAGAAGTTTGGTGTTTCTAGATTGAAAATCTGAAGTGAACCAAATTTCAACACCTTCTTTGCTTAATCTGTCAATGATTTGAGTAAGATACTTCTCTGAGTCACTTTCTACTGCCAAGCCATGCAAAGCAATTTTTTTCATCTTGCTCATGGGTCTAAAAATTTCATAAGCAAACCGTATCGATCTTTCTCATCAAAGGAATTGTCTTCTGTGTTAAAAGAGGATGTTACTTTATATCCACTTTTAGAAAGACCTGTGGCAATTTGATTTACATCTTGATTATTAATTCTTAGAACAATTTCTATTAGTGACGGATCTTCCGTGTTTGGTTTAATATTTGCGCCAAGCACTGTATGTCCATTCATTTCTACTATTCTTGAAATCTCTGAGAGTGAATAATCAGAAAGGCTTGTTTGTAAGGTAACAATTGCTCCTTGAGAATTCACGATTGCAGTATTGGCGAATTCTTTAAGTATATCAGAAATTAAGACAACTCCTTTAAACTCGTCATTCGAGACTACAGCTACCATTTCAAGCTGTTGTTCATTTTGAATTTTGAGTATATCATAATAGTGACTGGAAGCACTTACGACACATGCTTGTCCTACTAGTGGGTATGCACCAACCTCAGGATGCATAATTTCGGAATCGTATAATAACTCCTCAGAAATGAAGCCTTGAAGCTTGTTGTCTTTTACGACTGGCAATTCTTTGACTCTAAACTCATCCATCCATTGCTTAGCCCTGGCAATATCATCTTGTGGCTTTAGCGGGGGGACCATGTAGTTTATAAGTTGTTCTGCAATCATTTTAATTATTAGTAAGCATTGAAAGTGTCATGTAGGAATCTCTATTGCTAGGTATTTTTTCCATCGAATCTATCAGGTCTTGAATAAATGGAATTACATATCCTAACCACTCGAAGACTGTAGGTCCAATATCTACAATATACGGAAAAAGCAATGTATTGTCTACATATCTATCCACCAAGTCGAATCCTACAGATTCAAAAACCCAAAATATGATACTTATTATAAAGGCGCATTTTAATATACCTGCTAGCGCGCCAGCTACATTGTCAAGTGTACCGAATAGTGTAAGGTCAACAGCCTTTTTGATGGCTTTGGCGGCAGCTTTAATCGCCAGACTCAGTAAAATAAATAAAGCGATAAATACGATTACTGCAATAACATCAAAGTAGTTGCTATCTCCAAAGAAACTTGAAGTAACCGGAACAGTCAATTCCAGTGCTAAAAAGAGTCCTATAAAAAAAGCAATAAAACTGAAGAGTTCGACAATAAACCCATTCGTGTAGCCTTTCACGGCTCCAAGGCCAAGAAAGATTAATAATACGATATCAAAAGTGCTCAATTAGTTAAGAGTTTCTTAGCTAACGCAGAAATCACTTTTCCGTCTGCCTGACCTGAAAGTTTTTTTGTCGCTACTCCCATAACTTTTCCCATATCCTGGGGGCCAGCTGCTCCGATTTCATCAATCACTTTCTTAACCTCCAATTCTACTTCTTCTTCTGACAACTGCTTTGGTAAGAATTCCTCAATTACCGCAAGTTCAGATTTTTCTGTAGCAGCTAAATCATCTCTTCCTTGCTGTTCAAAAACGTCAATTGAATCTCTTCTTTGTTTTGCCGCTTTTGTCAACAATTTTAGTTCTGTGTCTTCAGCAAGTTCTCCAGTACCACCTTTTTTAGTCTCAGTAATAAGTTTGTCATACTTGATATCCTTTAAAGCTCTCAAGCGATCTTTATCCTTATTTAACATCGCTTGTTTTATTTCTGACTCTATTGTGGTTTTTAAACTCATATCTATTGTTTTTAATTGAACAACTTTGCGAAGAAAAACATTCTATTGTTATGACCCAACTAAGTGTAAATATCAATAAGGTTGCCACTCTTAGAAATGCAAGAGGAGGGAGCAATCCTAATGTTGTACAAGTAGCAAAAGATTGTGAGCGTTTTGGAGCACAAGGAATAACAGTTCATCCACGTCCTGATGAGCGACACATCACCGAACAAGATGTTTACAATCTTAAAGACGTTGTGACTACAGAATTTAATATTGAAGGATATCCGGATGAACGATTCATGAAGATTATTGAAGAGGTTCGTCCCGCTCAAGCCACTTTAGTTCCTGATCCACCAGATGTACTAACTTCAAATGCAGGCTGGGATACTATAAAGAATGAGGCAAAACTCAAGGAAATAATAACTCAAATAAAAGGTTGGGGAATACGAACATCAATATTTATTGAACCAGAAGACAAGATGATGGAAGGTGCAATGAAATGTGGTTCAGATCGAGTGGAGTTGTATACTGAGAAGTATGCTTCGTCTTTTCATTCAAATATGGAAGCAGCGGTTGA
>CAZWLS010000414.1:0-2701 GCA_964634415.1 uncultured Roseivirgaceae bacterium
GTTTGTTAAATACCTATCATCAGATTAATAATGAATCTGAGATATTGATTGCGTCAAATAGCTACAATGATCTGAGTGAATTGATTGAAAAAGGTTTGCATGCGGTGGATGGAGGTGCCTTTGCCCAGTCTTTAGACTATACCTACAACATTCGAGGCTGGCTTACCAGTATCAATGACAGTGATCTTTCTTCTTCTGTAGACAATGACCTTTTTGGGATGGAGTTATTTTATGATGAACAAGACGGCTCCTTGAGCAATGCACCATTGTATAATGGCAATATTTCAGCAATGCGATGGTCAGATGCTATCGGAGATAATGATTCAAGAGCATATAACTACAGCTACGATAAACTCAATCGTTTAAGCACAGCGAGTCATTTTCAAAATGACGTTACAACATCAAAATTCGATGTTCAGGGATTGGATTATGATCTCAATGGAAATATTGAAGGTTTGGTTAGAAATGGTGCAAATGGGTCTGCCATGGATGATCTTACCTATACGTATCAAGGAAATAAGCTACTGTCTGTAGCCGACGCTGCATCTGATACACTAGGCTTTCATGACAGAAATACATCGGGGGACGATTACGTATACGATGCCAATGGCAACATGGTGAAGGATCGAAATAAGGAAATAGATACGATCTATTACAACCACCTAAATCTTCCGATAAAAGTAGTTTTTGAAACACTTGGCGATAGCATAACATATTTATATGATGCTGCAGGCATCAAGCTGCAACAAGCGGTTTACAAAGCCGGGACGGTAGTAAAAGTAACTGACTATGTTGGTGAATTTATATATGAAACTGAGTCAGGAGGCAGTAGGTCCTTATCATTAATTCAACATGAAGAAGGCCGTGTCATCCCGAACGAAAGTGAGGGATCTTACGACTATCAATACCACCTCAAAGATCATTTAGGAAACGTAAGATTGACCTTTAGCACTACTCCCGAGAATTACACGATGGTGGAGACCTTCGAAACGGGAGAAGAGAACGGGTGGCAAGAGTTGAATAGACATACCGAAGCGATTGCGAATACAACTCCAAATGGTGATGAAGTTTGCTTCTTGCCGCGGGAGACAATAGGAGCATTTATTCTTCTGAAAGTAAACAAATACGATACGATTGATCTGTCTGTAAATGCGATTTATGGATTCACCAATGGGAATACCTTTGTAGCGACACCTTTAAGTGTCTTGTTTTCAGCATTCGACGACAATTTTGGAAGTGGAGTAGAAGGAGGCCTTGCTGCAGTCAGTAGTTCATTCAATGATGCCATCACAGGTGTGGAAATGGCATCCAAAAGCGATGCAAGTACTGCTCCTAGAGCCTACCTCAATTACATCGTATTTGACAATGAGATGAATTACGTCACTGCAGGCTACAAACAGATCAGCACTGCAGCGAATGCAGCTCATGAAACATTGGTATTGGATGATATTATCATTGAAAAAGAGGGATATATTTTCTCATACCTGAGCAATGAAAATCAGGAAGTTGCCAATGTACGTTTCGATGATTTTACAATCTACCACGGCAAGACGAATGTGGTGAGCACGCAGGATTACTATCCTTTCGGGCTGACGTTTAATGAAAGTGTGAGAGTGGCGAGTACAGAGCAGAGGTTTAAGTATAATGGGAAAGAATATGATGAGAATACTCAGTGGCATGATTATGGTGCAAGAATGTATATGGCTGATTTAGGAAGATGGTTTTCAGTTGATCCGTTAGCTGAAGCAGCGTATGATCATACTTCATATCATTACGTATATAATAATCCTCTTTTATTCATTGATCCTGATGGAATGTTTGGAGACTATTATGATACAAAAGGTAATTATTTAGGAAATGATGGGGTTGATGATAATAAGGTTTATCAAACAACAGCATATACATATGCTAAATATGATACAGGAGATAATCCAGATTCATTTAAAGATGATTCTGAAAAATCTTCTGATTTTGATGGATTAAAAAAAGACGAAAATACACACTATCTCGGTGAAACTAATGAGTATGGACTGATTCAATTAACTGGTATGGGTAATGAGAATATAGAGAATTATGGTAGCGAGGACACATATTCTTACACGGACAGTGATGGTAATCAGGTAGCTGCTGGTCAACATGGTGATGATTGGGTAACCCCATCTGTAGGAGCAGCATTTAATGCTGCTGTGAATGAGTTTGCAAAAAGCGAAGGAGTTGATTTAACGATAAATGTTAATGACGCAAGTGCTTTTAATCCAGCAAAAAATTTAGGTCACAAAACACATTTTACAGGTGAATCAATCGATCTTCCTTTTTTAACCACTACAGGGGCACCAAGTAACGATATCTCAAATTTGAGTCAAGCAGATAGGAATTTAAATGATAGGTTTGTTGGAAGACTGAAAGGAGCAGGGTTTACAGTAAATTTTTCAGATCAAGGAAAAATAAGACATACTAGACATGCAGGTGGTCATAAGAATCATTTGCATGTTGGTGTGAAACAAAAGAAATAATATGAAAATAATTAGTGTAGCTTTTTTACTTCTTAGGGTAATATCTGGATCGTTAGCCCAAGATAAGGGAATTGGTCTCTTAACAATAGAAGGAAATAATAGCAGTGAATTTATTATCTACTCAGAAGCTGATCTGAGCAGCAACGAATTGGCAAGGTTTAAGGTAGACAGATCGAAAGGATGGTCTG
>CAZWLS010000415.1:0-2693 GCA_964634415.1 uncultured Roseivirgaceae bacterium
CCTTGAGCATGAAAACCAGCTAACTAAGGAAGAAGATCTTACAGGAGTTGAAAAAGCTAATTAATAAAGAGAATTTTTTAAGAATTAATACTATAACACTAGTATCAGTATTTGTACTGATACTAGTGGGAAGTATTGTACGTGTCATGGGAGCCGGGATGGGCTGTCCAGATTGGCCGAAATGCTTCGGTTCTTACATACCACCAACTTCTTCTGAAGGACTCCCCGATAATTATCAGAATATTTTCAGGGAGCAGCGGATTAGTAAAAATGAACGTCTTGCTAAACTTTTCAATGGCTTGGGTTATGAAGAACTTAGCAAAAGGATAACCGAAGATCCTGCAGTACTTATAGAGCAAGAGTTTGATACTGCTAAAGCTTGGATAGAGTATATAAACAGGCTTGTTGGTGTTTTAATTGGATTATTTGTCTTTTTAAATATGATATTATCTTTCGCTTTTAGAAAGACATCTGTCTGGATACCTATCATGGGAATATCAATTTTTATTCTAACAGGTTTCCAAGGATGGGTTGGATCTCTTGTGGTCTCAACGAATTTATTGCATGGGTTTATCACATTTCATATGCTGCTAGCTTTGATAATAGTTGCTTTTCTTATTTGGATGAACGTACGTGTGAAGGAATTAAGTACTGTATCTAATTCTAGACTCTTTGTTCTTAGTGTAGCGACGACTGTTTTATTTATACCTCAGCTTATTCTAGGAACAGAAGTAAGAGGTACCATCGATGATTTATTGATTTCTACTTTGGGAAGAAGTGAGTGGGCGAATAGTCTAACAGATATTTTCCTAATCCATCGTTCCTATTCATGGCTTCTTCTCATTGGGGCAATTGCCTTGTTTTATTTATCTAAAGGTACCAATGAGCCTTGGATGATTCGATCATCAAAGCAAATTGTGATTTTGATTGTACTAGCTATGTTTGCTGGTATAGGAATGGCCAGGTTTTCTTTTCCATTTTGGCTTCAACCTCTACATTTAATTTTTGCAGTAGGCATCTTTAGCCTTCTGTTTTATTTAACTTTGCGTCTCAAATTTGATAAGTGAGTTCTACTGCTACACATATTGACATTACATCAGCTGAGAAGATAAAAGCTTACTACGAATTACTAAAACCTAGACTTTCTTTTTTGGTTGTATTCTCCTCCGGATTTGGATATGCATTGGCAAGTCAATCCTTGATTGGATGGGTGAATTTTGTGATTTTTTTAATAGCAGGATTTTTAGTGTCAGGTTCTTCAGTCACAATTAACCAAGTGATTGAACAGAAATATGATGCAATCATGAAAAGAACAAAGGATAGACCTTTGCCTTCGAATAGAATTACTGAGTCAGAAGCAATTTGGTTTAGCGTTCTCACTGGCATCGTAGGACTTATATTGATGTTTTTAGCTACCAATATGTTGGCAACATTGCTGTCATTTTTGTCTCTGTTATTATATGCATTTGTCTATACTCCCTTGAAACGAGTTGGATCTATCGCTGTTTTTGTTGGTGCAGTTCCTGGAGCTTTACCTCCACTTATTGGTTGGGCAGCAGCAAGTGGAGTGCTTTCTTACGAGGCCATGATCATATTTGGCATTCAATTTATCTGGCAGTTTCCGCATTTCTGGGCTATAGCCTGGGTTTCAGATGAAGATTATAAAAAAGCTGGATTTAAGTTGTTGCCTGGTGGTGGTGCTAAAGATTTGAATACTGCAATAAACATAATGGTCTACACATTGTTTTTATTACCATTAGGATTGTTGCCAACATTGTTTGGTTTAACAGGACTAACAAGTGGGGTAGTAGCAACGATTTGTGGTACGCTGTTTTTGGCGCAGACTTTTAGTTTGATGAAAGACATCTCAAATCAAAAAGCTAAAAGAATCATGTTTGGATCTTTTATTTACCTACCCATTGTTCAAATAACCTTTTTATTAGACAAGATATGACAGGAGAAGTACAAGCACCCAAGGTAAGATCGATGCATCCGCAAAAATTTGCAATGTGGTTATTCTTAGTATCTGTGATAATGATATTTATATCACTTTCAAGTGCTTACATTGTAAAAAAATCAATTGGCGATTGGATATACATAGAGTTCCCTTCTTTGTTCCAATGGACAACCGGAGTAATTATTCTGAGCAGTATTACTATGCATTTTGCATACATTTCCGCTAGAAGAAATAACATAAAAAATATTCGAATAGGTCTGGCGATAACAGGAATACTAGCAATTGTATTTATCGTGGGGCAAATAAAAGCGTGGGGTCAGTTGGTTGATGGTGGATACTATTTTGTTGGAAATCCGGCAAGTTCATTTATTTACATCTTCACTGGATTACACGTAGTTCACTTGATAGGGGCAATAATTTTCCTATTGATAGTTTTAGTAAAAGCATTCAATTATAAGGTTCATTCAAAGAGTTTAGTAAGAATAGAAATGTGTACTACTTTCTGGCATTTTCTTGGTGGACTTTGGTTGTATTTATACTTATTTTTGATTTTCAATAATTAACCTACAAAATCTAACGCGAATGGCTAACACGGCTATAATAGTAGAAGAAGATAAAAAGAACACTTGGGGCGGTGGAGTTTCACCGATGAAGGCAAGCTACGGCAAGCTGATGATGTGGTTTTTCCTATTGTCAGATGCATTTACGTTCTCTGCTTTATTGATTACATACGGCC
>CAZWLS010000416.1:0-2687 GCA_964634415.1 uncultured Roseivirgaceae bacterium
ACTTTCTATGATGGAAAACACTGGAGCTAGAAAAATATCAGCTTCAGAACATGACATTCTTGTTGATGAAATTGTACTTAAACACGCAGCAGAAGAAGCAAGACATGCATATTATCTAAAAAGTCAAATCAAGAAAACCGGATATGAGGGGTGTAAGACGTATCAAATGGACGAGTTGCTAGCACCTATTCAGAGTTTTCAATACTTACACGCACTAGATACTTCTATAAGTAGATATCTTAAAAATGAGCTCAAATACTCCGGAAGCAAACTTAAGTATGCGGCGTATCTTTTAGTGACCTATGCGATAGAAGAAAGAGCTGACGAACTTTATCCAATTTATGAAGAAGTGCTCAAAGCTTCCGATAGTAGAATCAGCGTGCGAATGATAGTGGTGGAGGAACAAGGTCACCTCGAAGAAATGATTCAACAAATGAATGAATTTTTTGAAGACTGGAGCTCACATGGCGAATTTGCCATCTCTATTGAAAAAAGATTATTCAATAGATGGGTTTCCGCAATTCAAAAGTCAATAGAAAACGAACATATTGAGGCATGAAACGATTATCGTTCCCTACTATAACACTTGTGTTGCTCAGTTGTAGCAGCCCACAGATCAGAGAGCCAAAAATCGAATTACTGAAAAGCCCTACTAATTCCTTGCTACAAGCAATCAGCATTGTTGATGAAAACGCTGTTTGGTTAAGTGGCCACGACGCCTCGTTTGTGCGCTCAACCGATGGTGGCGAAAACTGGGAGTTATTCACACATCCAACCATAGATTCTCTCCAATTTCGTGATATACATGGTTTCGACTCAGATCATGCAGTACTAATGAGTGCAGGACCTGGATCACTATCCAGGATTTTTACATTTAATGCCCCCAATCAATGGCAAGAGAACTTCGTAATGCAAGATTCTTTGGGATTTTTGGACTGTATTGATTTTTGGGATGATCAAAACGGAATTGCTTATGGTGATGCAATTGATAACTATCCATACATTTTATTGACTACAGACGGAGGCAAGTCTTGGAGTAGAGCCGATACTACAAACATGCCTCCAGCTGGAAAAGGAGAAGGAGGGTTTGCCGCAAGCGGGACTTGTGTGACAACTGGTGCTAATGGTAAGGCATGGATTGCAACTGGAGCAGGGGGAAATTGTAGATTTATCGTAACTAATGATTATGGTAAGTCATGGGCTGCAAATAATTCCCCTTTAATTACCGGCGATGCGGCAGGTAATACTTCCGTGTCTTTCGTTGGAACGACTGGGGTTGTTACGGGTGGTGATTTGATGAAACCAGAAGAATACACAGAAAACTGTGCCTTCTCAACCGATGGCGGCAACTCATGGATACTAAGTTCTCAGCCAAATACGAAAGGAGCATTTTACGGAAGTACCATTACCAAAGTCGATGAAACATACTTCGCATTCATATGTGGACCAAATGGTATTGACTATTCTAGCAACTTAGGCCAAACATGGGTCACCTTAGACTCGATGAACTATTGGGCTATCAATCTTCAAAATGAAATTGGATATGCCTCAGGTACAGATGGCAAAATTTTGAGAATATCTTTGCAGCCATGAGGCGACCAAGAAGAAATCGGGCATCAGAGGCTATTCGAGATTTAGCTCAAGAAACGACCCTTACGAAAAACGACTTTGTATTTCCACTTTTCCTACTTGAAGGAAAAAACAAAAAATCTGAAGTAGAAAGTATGCCTGGCATCTTTAGACTTTCTGAAGACTTAATGCTCAAAGAGATCGAAGCCTGTTTGAAACTTGGAATCAAAGGTTTTGATATTTTTCCAGTTGTAGATGAAAGTCACAAGGACAAAATGGCTACCAAGAGCTATGATTCAGAATTCTTTTATCTAAAGTCCCTAACCAAGATAAAAAAAGAGTTTCCAGAGGCGCTGGTTATCACAGATGTCGCTATGGATCCCTATAGCAGTGATGGACATGACGGGATCGTTGAAGATGGCAAAATCTTAAATGATGAAACCTTAGATATCCTTGGCCAAATGGCATTGGCACAAGCCGACACTGGAGCAGACATGATTGGACCATCTGACATGATGGACTTTCGAGTAGGATATTTAAGAAATATACTAGACGAGCAAGGTTTTACGGATACAGGAATCATGAGCTATACTGCAAAATATGCTAGTGCATTCTATGGTCCTTTTAGAGATGCTTTGGATTCGGCACCAAAATTTGGCGACAAAAAAACGTACCAAATGAATCCTGCGAATAGTAACGAAGCGCTATTAGAAGCTGAACTCGATTTCAATGAAGGAGCTGACGTTTTGATGGTAAAACCAGCCCTTGCATATTTAGATATTATTCAAAAGCTTAAATCCAACTTTAACATTCCAATTGCAGCATACAATGTATCTGGAGAATATGCCATGATTAAAGCTGCAGGATCGAAAGGCTGGTTAGATGCCGACAAGACGATGATGGAATCTTTACTTTCAATGAAAAGAGCTGGGGCAGATATTATACTTACTTATTTTGCGAAAGAAGCTGCTGAACATCTTGGCCAGCATCAGTAAGCAAACCCCGATTTCTTAACAAGAATTTTTGAAAAAGCGGCTTATAAAATTCCCCATTCTCCATGGATAGAGCTTGTTGCCATATCGGTAATGCCAAGGAAGGACTTAATTCTAAATCAAGAG
>CAZWLS010000417.1:0-2685 GCA_964634415.1 uncultured Roseivirgaceae bacterium
ATACAACTGCATCTTCACTATTAGTTAGAAAGCCAATGGACAATAGCTTAACTCCATATTGTTGAATTGGGACGATCTTATTTTTACCATCTTCTTGAACAATACCTGGTTGTTCGTATTCGCAGTTAAACATAGTCGGAATGGACGGCCCATAAATGTCCGCATCTATTAGACCTACATCCGCACCAGACTTTGCCAATGCAACAGCAAGGTTCGATGCTACCGTAGATTTACCTACACCACCTTTTCCAGACGAAATAGCAATGATATTTTTTACTCCTGGTAAAACCGGACCCTCATCTCTTTTGGTAGTGACATTGGAAGTCATGTTGATTATCAGCTTTACTTCATCACCAAGGTGCTTCCGAATCTTATCTTCGCAGTCTTTTTTGATGACTTCCTTTAGTGGGCAAGCGGGTGTAGTAAGAACAACATCAAATGCAGCTTTATTCGAATCAATATGAATATTCTGAATCATTCCTAGTGAGACTAGATCCTTTTTTAAATCTGGATCAATCACTTCACTAAGTGCTTTTAAGAGGTTTTCCTTTGTCAATTCCATTGGTGCCGCAATTTAAGATTTATCCGTTATTAATTCACTTATTGCCCTCATTACAAACCAATAAATGTCGTCTTCGGTTCTATTCTTTTACATAATAATTTACTTGATAATTGTTTTCAGGTCACAGCCATTTTATTGAAATGGGGCGTTACTATTTTCATTGAATGGGAAAGTAAATTAACTACTGAATTACTATCTTATAATGAAGTAATTTTGCTGTCCCAATTTGTTATGATTCATCCCTCTACCATTGAAGAAGTAAAAAACCGTATCGACATTGTCGAAGTAGTCGGGGATTTTGTAACCTTAAAAAGATCCGGGTCAAGTTTCAAAGCGTTAAGCCCTTTTAGTAATGAAAAAACCCCTTCATTTTACGTAGTTCCTTCTAAGGGTATCTATAAGGATTTTAGTTCAGGGAAAGGTGGAGATGCAATCTCTTTTGTGATGGAAGTCGATGGCCTCAGCTACATTGAGGCAATCAAATACCTTGCTGGGAAGTATGGAATTGAGATTCAGGAGGAGGAGCAATCGGATGAAGCACTTTTAGCTCAAAATAAGCGTGAAAGTTTATTTATTGTTCTAAACTATGCGAAAGAATACTTTGAAGATGTTTTGCATAATTCCGATGAGGGAAAATCTATTGGACTTTCATATTTCAAAGAGCGAGGTTTTACGGAAGAAACCATTAAGAAGTTTGAATTAGGCTATTCGCGTGAATTGTGGGATGGGCTGCTTAATGAAGCAACTAAAAAAGGATATCAGAAGGAGTTATTGGCAGAAGCCGGACTAATCATCGATAAGGATGGAAAAACCTATGATCGCTTTAGAAGTCGCGTCATGTTTCCGATTCATAATGTTTCTGGTAAGACCATTGCTTTTGGGGGTAGGAAACTATCAAGTACAGATAAGTCTGCTAAATACATAAATAGCCCTGAGACTGAGCTTTACTTTAAAAGCAAAGTCCTATACGGCATGTATCAGGGCAAGAATGCAATACGGAAAGATGACAATTGCTACTTAGTAGAAGGTTATACTGATGTGATTTCAATGCATCAGGCGGGTATCGAGAATGTGGTGTCATCATCAGGTACCGCACTTACTGAAGATCAAGTAAAGCTGATTCGACGATATAGTGAAAATGTTACAGTCATTTTTGATGGTGACCAAGCGGGTATAAAAGCTTCCATGAGAGGCATTGATTTACTTCTTGAGGGAGATTTAAACGTAAGAGCTGTAGCATTGCCAGAGGGTGAAGATCCTGATAGTTACGCAAAGCAATTAGGTGCAGCAGGGTTCAGAGACTATGTAGCTGAAGAAGCCCAGGATATCATCCGTTTCAAAACCAAAGTACTTCTTGATGAAACAGGTAATGACCCTATTGCTAAAGCCGGAGTAATCAAAGATATTGTATCTAGTATCACTAAGATCACTGATCCTGTAAAGCGAACGGTCTATATCAAGGAGTGTAGTGATTTGCTAGGTATTGCTGAGTCTGTGCTAATTGCAGAACAAAATAAGATTCTGATTCAGAACCGAAAGAATCAGAAACAAGATGTGCCACCTCTTCCTGATGAAATGCCACCATTTCCGATGGAGGAAGAAGATCTTACAGATAGACTCGATATCAGTAAGATTATTGAGTTTCAGGAAAGAGAAAGTGTAAGAGTATTGGTCAACTATGGTAAGAATAAAATCCAGACTCGTGAACTTCAAGATCAATACCTAATCGATTATTTTTTGAACGAAGCGGACGAAATTCAGTTTACCAATGAGACTTACAGAAAGATTGTAGATGTTTTTCAAGAAAAACTTAGAGAAGGAGAGGTTATTGATGGAGAGTACTTACTCAATCATGAAGATGAGGATGTAAGAAAAACCGTAATTGACTTAAGTGCTGATAAGTATGAAATAAGTGAAAATTGGAGTGAGAAGTATCAAATTTATGTTCCAAGAGAGCGTGAGTTCTTGAAAGACGTGACTTACTCTAATGTACTGAGATTGAAGTTTCGAATCGTCCAACAATTGATCGAGGAGGAAACAGAAAAGTTGAAACATGTAACTGAGGAATCAGAGGTCGATGAACTTTTAGACGACATAAATGAGTTGAAGAAAGTATCAGTAGA
>CAZWLS010000418.1:0-2683 GCA_964634415.1 uncultured Roseivirgaceae bacterium
GGTCAGGATGATAAAAGAAATCGATGAGCCAGAAGGTCTTTTGGTGTATACAGAAAACCAAATTCAAGGGAAAGGACAGCGAGGAAATATCTGGTTGGCAGAACCAGGAAAAAATATCCTGCTGTCGCTGTTGCTCCGACCTAAATTTTTGAATCCTTCTGATCAGTTTTACCTTAATCTCATATCAGGGCTTGCTGTTGTCGACACCATTCGAAATTTGATTGACGCTGAAATTGAATTAAAATGGCCGAATGATGTCTACTTAAACGATAAAAAGGTTGCCGGAATTTTGATAGAAAATAATTTGCGTGGCAGTTCACTAGAATCTTCAGTGGTTGGAATTGGCATTAATGTAAACCAAAAAGGATTTGCTTTGAGTACAGCAACTTCAATTTGCTTGGAAGCTAACAATTCATTTGATAGGGATGTACTTATAGAAGATCTACTCTTTAATATTGAGAAATGGTATTTAAAACTAAAGAATGGTGATAAAGCCAATATTTTAGATGCGTATCATAAATTATTAAGATGGCGAGGTGAAATACACACTTTTAAGTCTAGTTCTGGTGAATTTGAAGGTGAAATTATTGGCATAGATAAAAATGGAAGACTTTCCATAAATCAATCCGGCATACTGCAAACTTTCGGAATTAAGGAAGTTGAATTCTTAAGATAGAAGACTGGAACCAAAATGATCATTAATGGTTATATCTTTGCACTCCGAAATTTTAGAAATCAATTCGTGAAACAATATAAGTAATGAGCGTAACTACGGAAAAATTCAAAGTAAAAGACATTGCCCTTGCAGATTGGGGAAGAAAAGAAATCGAGCTAGCAGAAGCTGAGATGCCTGGTTTGATGGCGCTTCGCGAAGAATATGGCAAGGAAAAGCCTTTGGCAGGTGCTCGAATTGCAGGATGTCTTCATATGACTATTCAAACGGCTGTTTTGATTGAAACATTGGTTGAACTTGGCGCTGATGTAACCTGGTCTTCTTGTAATATATTCTCAACACAGGATCATGCAGCAGCAGCGATTGCTAAAGCAGGAGTCCCAGTTTATGCTTGGAAAGGAATGAATGAGGAAGAATTTGATTGGTGTATAGAGCAAACGTTATTCGCTTTTGAAGATGGGAAGCCATTAAACATGATTCTTGATGATGGTGGAGACCTTACCAATATGGTATTGGATCGTTACCCCGAATTAGTTGCAGATATCAAAGGACTTTCTGAAGAGACTACGACTGGAGTTCACAGACTATATGAAAGAGTGAAAAATGGAACACTTCCGATGCCTGCAATTAATGTGAATGATTCTGTTACAAAATCAAAGTTTGATAACAAGTACGGATGTAAGGAATCATTAGTAGATGCAATCAGAAGAGCAACCGATATAATGTTGGCTGGAAAAGTTGCAGTTGTAGCGGGGTATGGTGATGTAGGAAAAGGATCTGCTGCTTCGTTGAGAGGAGCAGGTGTCAGAGTAATCGTTACTGAAATTGATCCGATATGTGCGCTTCAGGCAGCTATGGACGGATTTGAGGTGAAGAAAATGAGTAATGCTGTTTCTAGGGCTGATATTATTGTAACCACTACTGGCAATAAGGATATTGTTAGAGGTGAGCACTTTAAAGCCATGAAGGATAAGACAATTGTTTGTAATATCGGACACTTCGACAATGAGATTGATATGGCTTGGATGATTGAAAACTATGGAAATACCAAAGTAGAAATTAAGCCTCAAGTAGATCTTTATAACGTTGATGGTAATGACATTATCATTCTTGCTGAAGGAAGACTTGTGAATCTTGGATGTGCTACTGGACACCCTTCATTCGTGATGTCTAATTCATTTGCAAATCAAACCCTTGCTCAATTAGAATTGTGGAAGAACAGTGATTCTTATGAGAACGAAGTATATATGTTGCCTAAGCATCTAGATGAAAAAGTGGCAGCTCTTCACCTAGCAAAAATTGGTGTTGAATTAGATACGCTTTCGCAAGATCAAGCAGATTATATTGGAGTTGAGGTGGCTGGACCGTTCAAACCGGAGTATTACAGATACTAATTAGCTGCATAATAATTTAAGAGAAGGATCCTGCATATCGTAGGATCCTTTTTTTATTACTTCTGACTGAATGGCAGTCTTTGATGGCTGGCAAGATTTTGGATCATTCATGGTACGTTGAATAATTGATTGTCTCTTGCTGAACAATCGATAGGGAATTGGGTTAGATATCTTGAATTCAAAAAAAGAATTCTCTTATTTAGAACAAATCTAAATCAGCGTCGTATAATTGATGTATATACATATAAATTGAAGAGAGATGACCGATCAAATAATAGACACACCAGTAAAAAGAACATATTCAGAAGCTAAAAAAGTGCAGGTATTTGATGGGGAGTTTATGCCTCATATAGATTCAATGTACAATTTTGCTTATCGCCTGACATTCGATGAAGACGACGCAAAAGATTTAGTGCAGGATACCTACATGAAAGCATATCGTTTCATCAACTCATTTCAAGAGGGAACTAATGCCAAGGCATGGCTATATAGAATCTTAAAAAATAGCTTCATCAATGATTATAGAAAGAAAAGCAAGCAGCCTTCGCGGCTTCGCGATATAGAGCACCTTATGGCTAAAGAAGAACAGATTGAAATGGACGGTACCGTTGTCGAT
>CAZWLS010000419.1:0-2673 GCA_964634415.1 uncultured Roseivirgaceae bacterium
CTTGGCACACTAGATATATCTGATAAACAAAAGCGAAAGGATCTTTTACCGGTTTGAAATCCAAATTCTTCAAAATTGATAGAAAGCCATTCATCGTCTTGAATTAGTTCACGGTCGAATACAAATAAAACATCACTGCTTTCACTCATCCCGAACATACGACTATAATAGAAATCCTGTAACGGAATGGTGTCTAGCTCTGAGGTTGTCATGTTGACAAACTGCGACATCTTAAATGAAAGAGTTTGAAGCTTTTTATTAAAGTCATCTTGGTCTTTGGAGGCACCATAGAGTGCATCTCTATCTCCTGATGAAATCTGGAGAACGAAATATATATTCTGAAGATGTTTTTGCAAGGAAAGTGAAACCTCCGATGTGTCCCTTTGACTTTCAATATCCTGTAAGATCAGAAGGTCCCTAGGTTTTAAAGTCACCTTCATAGTAATATCTTCTACCTGTTGTATTTGGGATACTCCATTTGATGTATCATCAGTATAGTATTGCAACTTTTGAAGTGATACGTAATCAGGCGAGGCACAACCCGTAATTAAAATGACAGATAAAACTGTTCCAATCGCTAGTATACTACCAGTGTAATGTGTAGTCATCTTATACAAATCACTATTGCAGAATGATACGTTTCTTAAATTTTTAGAGTGATGATGATCTTCTGCTTCAATAGTAAATGAAGCAGAAATTGGTGGTGAAACCTTTAATGTGCAAAAGTAGCCATTGAGACTTTAGATAATACCAATGTATCAAGTCCATTGCACAAACGAAGCAATAAGACGTATAAAGTGTATGATTGAGTGAACGAACGGAGTTAGATAAGCTTAAGATTTTCCAACAAATGTTCTTTCCTGTTTCTCGAAACCTCAATCAGCTGAGAGTTTTCTAGTATTACTCCAGCCTGCTTCTTATTGTACTCCTTTATCTTGTTGATATTAACAAGGTAAGATCTATGAACTCGAATAAAGCGGTATTCATTCAATAACTTCTCATAATCTCCAAGTGGCTTGGATGTCAGAATGTTGGTATGTTCAAAATGAAAAGTGGTGTAGTTCTTTTCTGAAGACAAATAGAGAACCTCATCCAGGTTAATTACATGAACTCCGTCCATCGTGTTTACTGCTATTTTCCGATCATTTTGCTTTTCTAGCATCTGTGATAAGAGCGATAGTTCAGGACTTGCACTATGAGACTCGGATTTCTTAAAGCTCAGTATGGCCTGCATCAATTCATTCTTATCTACAGGTTTTAATAAATAGTCAATTGCAGAAAGTCGCAAAGCTTTTATCGCAAATTCGTCATAAGCTGTTGTGAATATCACTTTAGAATCCTCTGTATCTTTTATTCGCTCCAATAGTTCAATGCCTGTACCATTCGGCATGTTAATATCTAAAAACACAAGCGATGGTTTCATTTTTACGATTAATCCGTAAGCCTCTTGTATGTTTGATGCCTTTCCAATGATTTCAACTTCCGGACAGTGGCGCTCAATTAAGATTTCAAGAGCTTTAACCGCCCTTGGTTCATCATCAACTATTATAGATTTAATCATTCGTTTATCTCTGATGGGTAAGTAAAGTGTATTTCGGTGTTTTCTTCATTCGAATGGACTTCAAACTTAGAATTAAATCCTTTTAATTTATTTATCAACTCAATCCTTTCCTTGACTAACTGAATTCCACTTGGCTTTCTACTATTAGAAGATTTCAAATTGTGCGAAAACCCTATACCATTATCCTGAATAATCACATTCATTAAGTTCTGATCTTTTGTGAAGGAGATTGTTAGCTTCCCATTTCTATCGGAAGGTTGAATCCCGTGCCAAATAGCATTCTCAAGAAGTGGTTGAATAATCATCGATGGCACTCGTTCTTCCCCAGTATCTATTCCATCGGTATTAATTTGAAAATCAAGCGGTTTAGAAAGTCGCAAAGTCTCAAGCTCCACATATGTATTTAGGCCTTGCATCTCCTCCTCAATCGTTACTGTCAAAACGTTTGAATGATTTAAAATTGTCCTGATCAATTTTCCATATTTGACCAGGTACTCTTCGGCAATTTCATTTTCTCTTTCCAGCACGAATGATTGAATGGAATTCATTGAATTGAATAGAAAATGTGGATTTATCTGGGCTTTCAACGCTTTAAGATCTGACTCTATCTTTTTATTGTTTAACTCTTTTTTCTTTCGCTTATTGGTATGGTATGATACATAGTCCAAAACAACGATCATAGCGAGCACAACGATTATTAGCGGCTTAAACCACCAAGCTTTCCAGTAAATTGAATCTATCTTAAACTCTTTTGTAATAGGGAGTGTCCAGGTGCTATTGGCTGTCTTTGCTCTTACCTGGAAAGTATAGCTACCAGGCGCTAAACCTGAAAAAATAAATTGATTGCTGATGCTTGAGTTCCAAACTTCATCTGAAAGACTTTCGCTAACCAGGCGAAATTGATATTCTAAATTATCCTGATTTCGAAAATTTAGTGCTTTACAACTTATTTGAATAGGACCAACATTATAGGGGAATTCCAAGGGGGAATTAGGAGCATAGATTGAATCACTGGCTACTACTTTGTCAATAATTAATGGAAAGTTAGAATCTTCTAAAAATTGTTGCGAATGACTAAAAACGAATATTCCATTCTTTTGAGCTACATATAT
>CAZWLS010000420.1:0-2670 GCA_964634415.1 uncultured Roseivirgaceae bacterium
TAGGTTACATTGGAGACCATACCTCTTTTGGTGGTGCCTTAGAAATAGCTGGAAGCTTAGGTAAGCTAGAGGCCGTTAATTTCAGCTTTGATGCCGGTGAACGCTATACAATCTGGTCAGGTTTAGCTGGAGGTTTCTTTTTACAGTTATCCTATTTTGGAACGGATCAGTCACAAGTACAGCGATATCTCGGAGGTGCAAGTGCAGCGGAAAGTCGTATGGGACTGATGTTTAATGCGATACTTAAGATACCGATGCAATTCTTCATCTTGTTTGTTGGAGTCATGGTGTATGTGTTTTTTATTTTTTACAATCCACCCATTCACTTTAAAGAGGCATCAGTTGATATCGTTGAAAACTCGGAATATGCTCAAGAATTTGAAAATATCAATAATCAGTACTCGAATGCATTGGAGGAAAGGAGAGCTGCTGCCCAAGGATTGGCAAATGAATCATTAACGGATCAGCAGAGGAGTGAATTTGTTGATAAGCTAAAAGCTGCAGATTCTAAATCTGTTGAATTGAGACAACAAGCAAAAGAAATCATTGTTAAGGCTGATGATTCGCTTGAAACAAAGGATTCTGACTATGTATTCTTAACCTTTATAATCACTTATTTACCTCACGGACTGATCGGCTTATTGATTGCTGTTATTTTCTCAGCTGCGATGTCTTCGACCTCTTCTGAGCTCAATGCATTGGCCTCTACTACATCCGTAGATTTTTATAAGCGTGCTATCAAAAAGAATGGATCTGATCATCATTATCTCAATACATCAAAATTGCTGACATTTGGTTGGGGTGTGTTGGCAATTCTTTTTGCGATTCTTGCAAAAAATTCTGAGAATTTGATTGAGGCTGTAAATATTGTGGGTTCAATTTTTTATGGTACCGTACTAGGTATATTTTTAGTTGCTTTTTTCTTTAAGCATGTAAAGGGTAACCCGGTTTTCATTGCTGCTATTGTAGCTCAAACTGGTGTTATTATTGTCCATTTCATGACGGAAGCTGGAATTTTCACACTAAGCTATCTTTGGTATAATGTAATTGGATGTGGAGGTACCATCCTGCTTAGTTTGATTCTGCAACTATTTATAGGAAATAAAAAAAGCGTGAGCTAAGCCCACGCTTTAAAATTCTTAGTAGTTGAATCTTATTTCAAAGAATCAATTAAATCCTGATTCCTTTTAATGTATCCAAAGTCTCCTTGAGCGAAGTTCTTTGCTTTGTCCATAGAATCTTTTGCTGTTGCAATAGCTTCTTTTTTCTTACCCATTTTGGCAAGGATCTGAGCTTTAACATGCACATTCCAGAATTGACCAGAGTTTTCTCCAATCGCTAAGTACTTATTCATCCAATCTAGGGCCTGTTCTAAGTTTTCTCCAGCTGCTAAATAGTAATTTGCTGCTGCAGTATAGTTCTGAGGATTAACCTGAGTCTTAGCAGCAATATCCTTCATTACGGCATCGTGGAAACTCACTTCTACAGGTACTTTGAATGACATATTATCCCAAGCAAAGTGAATGTTAGCAGAAGTATTATCCGCAGAGATATCAGAAATTTGGAAAGTCAATCGCTCCACAGAGTTGCCAAGCTTCATTGTCTTAACAGTAGCCTTGGCCGCAACATTGTCTTCTTTGAAGTTGCCCATGTTTCCGCCAATCTTTTCAGTATGCAACATCACTTGCCATTCGTCTTTTCCAGGGATTGAAACAATCTGATATTCACCAGCTTTTACATCCTGTCCAGCAACTTTTACATCTGTACTGAAAGTAATGATCGTACCGGCATTAGCACCAGTTCGCCAGATTTCGTCAAATTGCTCAAGGTATTCATCTCCGCTTCCGAAAATTTGTCTTCCTTTTACACCTGGTCTGAAATAATCGATCGTGATCTCTGTGAGACCCACTGTTGAGCTAACAGATCCGGCAGGACTTGGTTGTGGGGTACTGATTTGTGCATTTGCACCAAAAGTAACTAACACGCAAAGCGCAATTAGATTTGTGATTCTTTTCATAGTTTAAGGTTTTATGGTTTCCGAAATTAATACATCCGTTTACGAAAAACTTCCAAGATCGTTTTACCAAAGACAAGATGTCGTCCAAATAGCAAAAGATTTACTTGGAAAGGTACTTGTTACTAACATAGATGGCATTATTTGCGCTGGAAAAATTGTGGAAACAGAGGCTTATTGCGGAAGAAATGATAAAGCTTGTCATGCAAACAATAAACGGACGCCTCGCACAGAAATAATGTATCAAGATGGGGGAAAGGCTTATATATATCTATGCTATGGTATTCATCACCTCTTCAATGTCGTAACCAATGTAGAAGGGATGGCCGATGCTGTATTAATCAGGGCACTAGAGCCAATTCAAGGTATTGATTCAATGCATGAAAGAAGAAATTATACAAAATCTAAACTCGCCTCTGGTCCCGGTACACTTTCTCAAGCTATGGGAATTAAAGTTGGAATGACCGGTATCGATCTTTTAGAAGACCAAATATGGATTGCTGAAAAAAAGAAATCAGAAAAAATTAATATTTTATCGGATATACGGATTGGAGTAGAATATGCTGAGGAAGATGCTCTAAAACCTTGGAGATTCGTTATTGCAGACAATACATTTGTTAGTAAGCCTGTAAAACAAAAAAAGTCCGGCTAACCAC
>CAZWLS010000421.1:0-2669 GCA_964634415.1 uncultured Roseivirgaceae bacterium
AAAAACTCTCACCTTGATATCAAGGCACTGATCTCTTCTCTTGAAACAAAAACCAATTATGAACCGCAAGATTGGTTCGATCTGGAACAGTACAACTACGTACTGCTCGATGCATCAAGCGGCCAAAAAGACCTTAACAATAAGCTAGAACAATTAACAGAGCAATATCTTACCACAATTTTAGAAGGGACAGGAATAGACGTTGCATTTAACTCTCAGCCTCTCAAAGGCCTATACTTTTCTGAGGTGCTGATCGATGATGTTCCAAAAGGAAATATGTTATACATCAATGCACTCACATTTGCCGGGCTCATGGTGATGCTTATTGCAGGGTTAAACTACATCAATTTATCATTGACTCGATCCACTCAACGGGTAAAGGAAATTTCGTTGAAGAAAATCTTAGGCATTTCCGGCAAGCAACTGTTCTTTCAGGGGGTGTTAGAATCTGGCGTTATGACACTGTTGGTTTTGATAATTTCTGTCATCCTAATATTCATCTTCGATGCATTCTATTTTGACTATACCGGGTTTCAATCGCTCATCATAGCTGATAATTGGTTGTTGATTTTAGCTATAGTGCTAATGACCATTACGTTTGGCCTTCTTGGCACCAGCTATTCAGGTGCATACCTCTCTTTTTCCGGCAGCTTAATCAGTGTGGAGACAAGTTCGATTCGCGTATTCAAAAAAATATTACTCGGGTTTCAATTTGCCATTGCCTCCATCCTACTCATCGTGACGCTGACAATGAATCAGCAAATAGATTTCATGATAAATAAAGACCTGGGCTTTGCCAAAGATCAAGTGCTCATTGTCGACTTTCCTGATAATGAGGAGTTGAAGGATAAACGTACTTTGTTTAAGGAACAAGTTCAATCGCTGGCAAACGTTAGAAATGCCTCGTTGATCGGTGGTGGTGCATTACCCGGATCCGACAATGGGAAGGAACTATTTCAAGTAGCGGTAGATGGAAGCAAAACAGAGAAGATTTATAACTTTTATAGAATCGACGAAAACTATTGTGAGTTGTTGGATATCAAATTTTCAGCAGGGCGAAACTTTGAGTTAGATAGAATCAGCGACCAGACTCATGTAGTAATTATTAATGAAGCACTGGCTCAATCCTTAAATTGGGAAAATCCTTTGGGTAAAAAGATATGGTATGGCGGCGAACCGAGAGAAGTAATTGGTGTAGTCAAAAATTTTCACAACAAATCCCTACACAACATCATCGAGCCTGTGGTCTTCATTTATGATCTCAATTACTCCAGTAACCTGCTGATAAAAGCAACACCTTCGGAGGCTAAGCAAATAGAAGATGCATGGGCAGCTGTTTTTCCGAATGTGCCATTTTCACTTTCATATTTTGATCAGTTTATTGAAAATTTGTACCTAAGGGAGCATCAGTTGACTCAACTATTCAGTCTATTTTCATTTATCTCTCTTGCACTTTGCTGCATGGGGCTTTTTGCTACGTTCTCGTTGCACGTTTTACAAAAAGTAAAAGAAATGAGCATTCGAAAAGTGTTGGGAGCATCTGCCATCAATCTGCTAAAAGCCATATTGAGTAGCTATCTCGCGACAACTGTGATTGCTATTGGTCTGGCTTTACCTGCAGCATGGTACCTCCTGACTCTTTGGTTGGAAGGGTTTAGCTACAAGATCTCAATAGACCCTGTGCTCTTCATTTTCTCTTGTGGCTTGGTATTACTAATGAGTATAATCGCAATCGCCTATCACCTGAAAAAAGTATTGAATGTAAATCCTGCTGACTCGTTAAGTCATGAATAGGTAAATAGCGATGTACAATACAAGTAGAGTTGAGTTACCAATTAAGACCGTTTTTACGTTTTTAGTCTAGGGGTGGCATCATCAAAAGCTTATGGTAAAAACACATTTAATAGGTATGCCTCTTTAGCCGTTTTTTTGGAACTGATTCCTCAAAAGCACTATTCATTGGCTTTTAATACACGAAGCATATTTCCTCCCAATATCTTTTTAATGGCCTCCTTAGAATAATCTCTTTTTAACAACTCCTCCGTTATTAGCGGAAGTTCGGATACATCACTAGGCTGTTTCGGAGTTATCGATATTCCATCAAAATCAGAACCCAACCCAACATAATCAACCCCAACTAGCTTAGCCACATAATCAATGTGATCAACCAACTTTGAAAGAGAGGGTTTCATAGCATATGCTTCTTCTTCATACTTACGATAAAGGTGATATTCTACCATCCATTCATCGTTATTGCATACCTGCATGAGCGAATCAGACTCCTCTTTATGCCTTTCAAAAAAAGCTCTTTCTTTTTCCCAAAAAGTCGTGTCTATGTATCCGGGATAGAAATTTATCATTACTACTCCTTCGTTTTCGGCAACAGCCTTAATCTGATCGTCTTTTAAGTTTCTGTGCCACTGGCAAATGTTATAAACCGAACTATGAGATGCGATAACTGGCTTGGATGTAATCTCTATAACGTCCCAGAAAGTTTGTTCCCCAACATGACTGATATCCACCAACATTCCGAGCTCGTTCATTTTAGCCACAACCTGTCTTCCAAAGTCTGTCAAGCCCTTCCTTGGAAAGTTTACTTCGGGTTGCTCGTCATACGAACTGGTAGCCCACGAGTTTGAATTGTTCCAAGTCAAAGTCATATACCTGAC
>CAZWLS010000422.1:0-2645 GCA_964634415.1 uncultured Roseivirgaceae bacterium
GGAATAAGAAATGTTTTAGGACTGCCTAATCTTCAAAAACTTGAGCGAAACAATCAAAAAAGAGTATTCGAATTAAAGCCTGTTTTTGATGAAATCCCTCAAGACCAACCAACATTGGATAGCCTTCTAGGCGGGGCAAGAAGTCTCAAGTTTTATAGCGGTCAACTTATCAATGATGAGAACGGAGCCACGCTGCTGCTAATAACAATAAAGAAGGAAATACTCAATTCGAAGAATCGAGACCAACTGGTGAACTTCATTATTGAAGAGGGTGAAAAGTTTGAACAAGAAACTGGCATCGATGTACACTTTGCAGGACTTCCATATTCAAGATCTATTACAACTAGCAAAGTAAAAGCTGAGCTAAATATGTTTTTAGTGCTTTCCTTGATCGTCACGGGAATAATCTTATTCTTGTTCTTCCGATCATTTAAGGCTGTCTTCTTCCCACTAATCATCATCGGTGTAGTTGTTGTATGGGTGATGGGAACCTTAGCATTACTTGGCTACAAGATCACGCTCTTGACCGGTCTCATTCCTCCAATTATAGTGGTAATTGGAATACCAAATAGCGTCTACATGCTAAATAGGTATCACCATGAATTTAGTGAGCATGGTGATCAGATGAAGGCACTGAGTCGAATCATTCGGAAAATTGGTGTGGTGACCTTCATCACAAATCTGACTACTGCAGTAGGGTTTTTTGTATTGGCTACCACTCAAATTAACGTACTTGTAGAGTTTGGAATAGTAGCCGGCATCAATATTATGGCAACTTTTATCGTGAGTATCATCCTGATTCCGGGTGTGTTCTCTCTATACAAGCCGCCATCACAGAAACATCTTAAACATCTTAAATTCAAACTCCTCGATTGGGTGATTAAGAAAATTGATATCGCAGTTCATAAGATGCGTCCAGCAATTTTCATAATCACTATAGCAGTAGTGGCAGTTTCAGCATTTGGATTATCAAAAATTGTAGCGGTGTCTTACATGGTCGATGATATTCCTGAAAAAAGTCCGCTTAAAAAGGATTTAAGATTCTTCGAACAAAACTTCAGTGGAATAATGCCGCTAGAAGTGATTATAGATACAGGCGCTAAAAAAGGAGTTCAGAATTTAAGAAACCTGAGAAAGATCAATGAGTTTGAAAATTTCATTTCCTCAATTGATGGAATCTCGCAGCCTATATCTGTTGTAAGTTTTGCCAAAGCAGCAAGACAAGCATTCTATAATCAAAGTGAGGCTTTCTATTCCTTGCCGACAAATCGAGATATGGCTTTCATTATCAGATATCTTAGTGAGGGCGAAACAGAAGACTTATCACAATCTTTTATTGACTCAACCGGTCAATTTGTAAGAGTGTCATTGAAAATTGCTGATATAGGATCTAACAAGTTAGACTCGTTGGTGAACGGGGTAATATCACCTCAGATAGATTCCATTTTCATGGATTCTAAAATGGATGTGAATGTGACTGGTACTACCCTGATGTTTATCAAAGGCAATAAATTCTTGATTGAGAATTTGCTTACTTCAATGCTCATTGCATTCGTCATCATTGCTTTAATCATGGCACTATTATTCAGAAACTTTAAAATGATTATCGTTTCTATTATTCCAAACATTATCCCGCTGCTAATTACTGCAGGAATCATGGGCTATTTTGGGATACCATTGAAGCCAAGTACCGCATTAATCTTCAGTATTGTATTTGGAATATCTGTTGATGATTCGATACACTTTCTCGCGAAGTATAGACAAGAACTTTTTGCGAAGAAATTTGATGTTTCGAAAGCCATAAGCAAGAGTATTAGAGAAACTGGATCAAGTATGATTTACACATCAATTCATTATTTTCGTTTTGTCAGAATTCGGAGGAACTATTGCTCTTGGGAAGCTTACCTCCATTACACTGTTTTTTGCAATGATTACTAACGTGGTGGTTTTGCCGGCGCTAATCTTACAGTTTGACAGTGGCAAACGCGACAAGACTAAACATCCCCTAATCGAAGATATTCCTGAGCTTGCTGAGGGCATTGACGATGACAAACCAAAAAAGAAAAAATAGAATCAATTACAATTTTTACTGACAGTGAAGTATCCTGAATATAAAAAAGTCAGCTATTCAGAAATAGCCAAATCCGTTCAAAAATTTTGGGAGGATAATGGGATTTTTGATCAATCAGTGACTACTCGAGAAGGTAATGACACATTCACCTTCTACGAAGGGCCACCATCTGCAAATGGTACTCCTGGTATACACCATGTGATGGCTCGTACGGTAAAGGATATCTTTTGCAGGTATAAAACGCTTCAAGGATATCAAGTAAAAAGAAAAGGTGGATGGGATACGCACGGTCTACCTGTAGAGCTCCAGGTTGAAAAAGAACTCGGCATCACCAAGGATGATATTGGCAAAAAGATTTCCGTTGAAGAATACAATGCCAAGTGTCGGGAAGCAGTAATGAAATTCAAAAGTGAGTGGGATGAACTTACTCGCCAGATGGGCTACTGGGTTGACCTGGACAATCCATATGTTACGTTTGAGAAAGAATACATTGAATCTGTTTGGAACCTACTCAAGCGACTGTACGATAAAGATCTTCTATATAAGGGTTATACGGTACAACCTTATTCTCCCG
>CAZWLS010000423.1:0-2640 GCA_964634415.1 uncultured Roseivirgaceae bacterium
GGATTTGGGTTATGATAAAGATCACGTACTTATGATTCAGGGGGTTAATTCTATAGGTGATAAGCTAGACTTGCTACAAAATGAATTACTAAAAATCCCTGAGGTGAAAAGTGTTACTGCTAGCAATTATTTGCCTGTTTCTGGGACAAAACGAGATCAGAATGAATTCTGGATTGAAGGTAGAAGTAAGATTGACAAAGAGATAGGTGGACAGATGTGGAATGTAGATGATGACTACATAGAAACTTTAGGAATGAACCTGATGGAGGGCAGAGATTTTGATAAGTTCTCTAATCGTGATTCTACCTCCTTAATTATTAATCAAACGATGGTTAGAGAATTGGGATTGGAAGATCCAGTAGGTGCGAGAATCCAAAATTGGAGAGGGTACACTGTAATAGGGGTGGTTCAAGACTTCCATTTTGAAAGCATGCGTGATAGTATTGGTCCTTTGGCCCTTCGCTTGAATCGCTATGGCTCGGTAGTGCCTGTTAAAATTCAAACTACAAATATGAAAGCTACTTTGACGGACATTACCAATACCTGGGACCAGATTATGCCTAATCAGCCGATCAGGTATTCATTTCTTGATGAAGTTTTTGAAAGCATGTATGAAGATGTTCAAAGGACTGGAAATGTATTCACAGGGTTTTCAATACTCGCAATCTTCGTGGCGTGCCTGGGCTTATTTGGACTATCAGCGTTTATGGTTGAGCAAAGGAGCAAGGAGATAAGCATTCGTAAAGTTCTGGGAGCTTCTATCAAAATAATATTTAAGCTGCTCACTTTTAATTTCATGAAATTGATCGGTATATCACTTCTCATCGCAATACCAATAAGCTTTTATCTGATGCAGGAATGGCTATCAGATTTCGAATTCAAGGTTAATATAGGATGGATGGTGTTTGTTATCGCCGGCCTATTAATAACGCTAATATCTATTCTGACTATAAGTTATGAATCGCTTAAAGCAGCAATAATTAACCCGGTCAATGGGCTAAGGTCTGAGTAAAGCCAAAAATGTCTTGATTAAATAAAATCATAACGGTAGCCACTCAAATCCAACTATTTCACCATTTTTGGTTTATGGATAAGTGGCTATCGTTTCCATGGATTGAGACTTTCTCAATGAGCTTGATTGTATTGGGCGGGCTCTTGGGTCTAATTCTGATGCTTAATAAGTATCAGTCAGGACGGTGGCTTGGAATATTGACCGTTGCTTATTTACTAGTATTCGGGAGTGTAGTATTTCAACAGACATATTTAACTCCGGTATTTATTGTACCTGCTGCTGTTACACTTTTCTTATATACTCATTCTTTCTTTTTCCAAAGGAAGCGCCTCAAATTGTGGCATATGCTACCAATCTTAGGTGTTACCTCAATTTTGTTTGCGTTCTTTAACGTCACACTTCTTTGGGCAGCTGCCGGTGCGACCACTATAGCCTATTTGTTTAATACTTTCAAACTCATGTTTGAAGAGAGCAATTCCAGAGGGTTTTCTTTCTTTATTGGTCCCGGTGCCCGTATTAGTTGGTTTAGAAATTTTGTAGGGTTCAATGTGATCTTTTTAGGAGCGTATTTCTTAGGGTTTACAGCGCATGTGTATTCCACTTTTTACTTGATTTTTCTCGCACAGATACTCTATCAAATTTTAAATGAGTCCTCCTTTTTTGAGCCAATACCAGTAGCAAATAAGTATAAAAAGTCCACGCTTAATCCTGCTATAAAGGCCTCTATTTTAGAAAAGCTAGAGACAATTATGGATGAGGGTAAGTTTTATCAAAGAGATGATGCTTCACTTTCGAAATTAGCTGAGGAACTAGGTGCCACCAATCATCATTTATCGCAAGTCTTAAATGAGTCCTTACAAATTAGCTTTCAAGACTTATTGGCTCGCTATCGAATTAGAGAGGCAGCTAAAATGCTAAGGGAGGAAAAGTATGAAAAAGTGAAAATCGAAAATGTAGCTACTATGGTAGGTTACAATTCGAAATCTGCTTTCAATACCGCATTTAAGAAGCGCACAGGCCTTACACCATCAGATTATCGGGATGCTAAGAACGTTCGGACTTATGGGGAAGAACGTCTAACCGAACGGAAAGCACCATCGAACGGTAATCATAAATTTAGTTTGAATCATGTTTTTAACCTCAAAATAGAACGTGGTATGATTCAGAACTTTTTAAAAATCTTCATAAGAAATGTTAGGAGAAACGGACTATTCTCCTTCCTAAACATCGTAGGCTTAAGCGTTGGCTTTACGTGCGGTATTTTCATTTACTTATTCATTCAGCATGAGCTTTCATATGATAAAACACTTTCAGATTCTGATCGCGTTTATCGAATCGCCTGGATGAATGATAACCCTCAGACCCGTACACCTCATCCGTTGGCACAAGCCATGGCCAATGATTTCCCAGAGGTAGAGGAGGCTGTATCTATTTCTCCATGGTATGGACCCGGATTAAGTAAGGATAAAATTCGAGTTAAGAATATTGAAGCAAATATCTTGTTTGAAGAACCGGATTTTTACTTTGCTGATTCTACCTTTCTTGACATTTTCCAATTGAAAGTACTTGAAGGAGATGAAGATGCACTAAGAAAGCCTTGGTCACTCGTAATCTCAGAACCTTTGGCT
>CAZWLS010000424.1:0-2640 GCA_964634415.1 uncultured Roseivirgaceae bacterium
ATTCATCAACTCGGTTTCAAAGAAAGGATTGTTCTCGATACGATTGGCGCTGACCGAAAGGAACAATTGGGAAGTTCTGGCGAAATTCAGCTCAACAAAGTTCAAAACAACCTCTCTTTTTTTCACAACATCACTCAATCCAATTACAGAGCCATTTGCCGATCTGTTGTCAATAACTTCCAATTGATGATTCAATAAACCTAGATTCATCGGTTTTTCATCACTCAAAGCAATAAGAGATAGATAGGTTTGAGCCTTAAAATTCTTTTTAGCGTTTATTTGGAATTTTTGAGTCTTGATTGTCTTTTTTTGTTGATCTGAGGTAGCTGTTTGAATGACACTACCACTGATTAATGCATCGATATAAAATGTGGGTTTCTGAAAAGTATAACCACCTTCAACCTGAGCTAACCGACGTTCAGCAAGATATTCCCAATCAAAGCTTTCCTCTTGATCTGAAAACGAATTTTGGGTCATACTTAAATGAGATAATGTCGATTTTAACCTGATCGTGGATATGTCTTTCCAGGAATATTGCAGCGTATTGGCAACTGTTGCATGATTGTTCCTGCTATTAACTGAAATCCTCATTACAGAATCAGAGCTATTGAAAAGGTTTTGCTGATCTGACAATAACAGTGATCTGGAATGACGATTTCCAAGATATTCCAACTCAGTTTGTAAGTTCAGGTCCGAATTGAATTGATAATTCAATAAAATGAATGGGACCCATTCGTTGCTTACTTTTTCTTCCGAATTATTGCTTCGTGTATCTATACTATTGAATGTGCCTTCAAGCAAGTTTTGATTGGATGTTGTTGTTCTGTCGAAAGGCAACTCAACTTCCACGGTCAGCTTTTTGGAGGGCAGCCATTTGTGATAAAGTGTTGGCCTGATGATCTCAGTTTTAAAGTTTTCAGATTCAGATCCTGATAAAGGAGAATTTCCTTCCGTACGATAAAATACCCGATTCAATCTGTTCCTGGTTCTACGGTTGAGAGAACCATATAAGAGCATCACTTTACTTTGATGACTTGGATTAGGCTCTAAAAGAAGGTTTGCAGCAATTAATCCATCATTATTGGCAGACAAGGCCTGTGGAATCTGAAAATCCCTGGCCGCTGATTTGTTGAAGTTTTCCAAATCAGAAAACGCTCGTTTCTTAGACGGCTGAAGCGACAGGTAGTCCGCTAAGCTGAGTATTGGACTGCCTGTATTATTCCACCTTGAAAAAACAGTGGTTGATACCTTTTGACCCACATTGAATACATCCGTTGATATCCTTGCCTGATTACTGTAACCCGCATTGAGATCAAATTTTCCTCCCCATTTGTGAAGAGCGCCTTCCTTGAGTTTAACATCCAAGGCGGTCTTGCTGGATGAGCTTTTTAAATATTGGTTTGATTGATAATTCTCAATGACATGGACTGCTTCAATATCTTCAGCTAAGAATAGCTCTCCAAGCAGCTTATGCTGATTGCCAACTACATCTTTACTGTGTACCAGTAGTTGATCAATTCTTCTTCCATTGTACAATATGTCACCGTCTCCAGAAACGGAAAGGCCAGGAAGTTTAGTCAAAACCTCCTTTAGATCATATTCATGCCCGTTGGTGAATTTCTCTACATCATAAATGGTTGAATCTCCACTTTTTCGAATGGCATTCGCATACGCCTTAACCACGACTTCTTCTAAAGTGATAGGCTCTTCATTTAATTGAATTGACAGAAAACCGGTTGAATCAGTCGAAAACTGGAATTGTGTTGTTTCGTAGCCCAAATGTCTAATCTCGATCAAGAAAAGACCACCTTTCATGTTAGTGATCTTCCACTCTCCAGCTTCATTGGACATAGCAAATGCACCGCCTTCTTGTGGTGCATCTGCGCGTGAAAGAGTTATAATAGCTCCGAATAAAGGCTCACCTGCATTATCCAAAACCTTCCCCTCTATATCAGTTTCCTGAGCGAGGAGAAGGAAAGAAATAAAAGTCAATATGAATGATAAGCCTCTTCTTTTCATCAGAAGCTACGTGATCGTAAAAATTTACGCCTCCATTCCGCAAACGTGACTACTTGCGCTGCCAATTCTGGCAAAGGCTGGCATTCATCGGAACTGAGCTTTTCAATCCTGTTAATTGCGAGAATTTTACCATCCTCTTGTTTCAATGCAACAATCAGTCCTGGTAATCCGCTATAGTGTTTTGGGCCATCAGAAACAGGTATGTCAGGAGTATACCAGGCCATTACATCTTTTGTCCCTAAGTATTTGGCTGCTTTGCATTGGAAGCCGCTGATTAAACTGTCCATTGGCAAAAGTTCCCACTTATTTAAATTGGTAAGATTATCTTCTACCATATAGTTTGATGGGAGAGATCCACCACTTACCCATAAGTTTTGCTCATTGAGGTTTTTGAAATAATTGGGTCGCCTTTGCTTCTCATTGCTGTTTTTGTAATACTCCTTTAAGCCTTGATTATTCGAGTCTTTTAGCCAGGGGATTTCTTTGGATTCAAACCTGAAAACAGATTCCTTTCCAATAAGCTGGAGTGAGTAAATAATTTTTTCTGATCTTTTCTCGCGATTTATTCTTTCTATCTGAGCATAAGTAAGAGGCATCTCTTCCATATTCTTGAATTTGTTC
>CAZWLS010000425.1:0-2632 GCA_964634415.1 uncultured Roseivirgaceae bacterium
AGTATATCAAACGAAATCTTTGCTCAGTGCAGAGAATATGCTGGTTGTATTGGCAGTGGAATAACAATTCCATTGTTTATTCAAAATGATAAAGATGTATGCTCTTAGGCAGAGTATTACCGATGCTGGTTCTATGGCAAAGTCGGGGCATCACGTCCCCGACTTTCTTAATTGCTATTAGAACAGTATTCGTCTTTACTTATCGCTAAGTACTAAACCAGCATATTTAGTATTTGTATCAATAATCATAAATCAGTCTAATAATGAAAAATCTACCCAAACTATTTCTTGAAAAGGCCAGAGTGCCTCTGTTCTTGATCCTGTCCTTATTTTACTTCTCCTGCTCAGAAGAAATATCTCAATTATCACAAGGTTCGGATACAGGTAAATTTGATGTTGGCGCCCTACAACAAAAGGCAAAAGTTTATTCTGATCAATTATCTAAAGAGCTTAAATCTTTGGAAGATGGCAGTTCAAAATTGCAATACATTTCCAATTATTCGAATACAGATTTGTTTGAGGAATTACACTACTCAAAGCCGTTCGCTAGAGAAAACGAAGGTGATTCAATTGTTTCTGTGAATTACGATTCATTACTTTCCAATGAACATGCTTCGTATTGGTATGAGAGCTTTTCTCAGTTGAATTTTAGCCCACAGAATCAAGAAGAACTCTCATTGTTTCTTCAAGAAGAAATTACCAGATTAAATAAAGATGAAACAATTCCGGACCAGGAATTAGCTGAATTACTAACTTATCTTATCGCTTTCCAGACAAGTATCGATTTCATGTCTGAAAATCAGGAATTGATGGATACATTGATTGCAGAGTTTAAAGCAAATTATTCAGCAACGCGAGGAGGAACAGATCCCCCCAATTTTTGGACATACGTTGGAGGAGCTGGACTATACGGAGCAGCCCAGGGAGCAGGCTTCGGATTCGCCATTGGCGTATTTTTTCCACCAAGTGAGGCGGTTACTGTACCTTTAGGAACCTTCTTCGGATTTTTTGCCGGCGTTGTTGGCGGGTCAACAATTTGGTATGCTGTTTATGCCAATGCGGATTGTGAAAATGAGGACCCTTCAATTGATTGCGGAGAAGAAGATGGAGAGAACCAAAATTGATTAAAATATGAAAAGCCCACTTCAAAAACTTTTCGAAAAGTCCTATTCCAATTGGTGGATCATGTTCTTTTTGATTTTTATCCCTTCGCAACTTTTCATTTATGCGATGGTAGTTGTTGAAAATTTTGAGGTGGAAACAAATTGGGTTTTGCAAGGAGAAGCCATATTCTTTTTGCTTTCCCTTTTTGTTGCAAGCTTAGTATATGGTATACATATCATAAAGCGTCATATTTCTAATCTGCCTATCTTCTTAAAGATATTGATTGTTTTTTTGTATTGCATTAGTCTGTCTAGTGTCATTGATTTTGGGATGGCTTTTGTCAATAATGAGATAAGCTTTCTTCAATCCCTCATTGAAAATACCCAGGCGAGAGCTATTTGGACAATAACATCAACTATTTGCTTCCTAGTCATGCTTTTTGCCGGTTGGTATATTGCCTTTCGCAATAATCGAATGAAGCAATCATAGTCCAATTCTGATAAGTTAAATATAGCCAAATGCTTATCGAGATATCGGGCAAAAAACAAACTAATTAGTCCAAGATGTATGCTCTGTTTGGCGGAGTAATACCGATGCTGGTTCTATTGGCAAAGTCGGGACGTCTCGTCCCGACTTTCTTAAAGCTCTACGATAAATAGTTACTGTTTCGATTCAAAGGTAAAGTATCGAAGAAAATGCACCTAGGTTAAGCGGTGCATGTTTCAGAAGCCGAGGTAATGGGCAAGTATTTTTTTGACTTCCCAGGTTAATGAATACTATGCCCAACCTCACTTTCCTTCTCTTTCTGAGAGTAAAACCGTTTTACGTTTATTGGCGATTTTGATACCTACATGAAGAAATTCGATACGTTCATGAAGTTGTATATAAAAAAATGAATTTGCCTTTAGAACTTTAAACAAAACTGATACGAAACGATAAACTATATGACTAAGAAAAATAATTGCCGTCATCGACCTGGCTGGAAGTTTCACAGCAATATTCTAGCTGCATTTTTTATCGCACTAATTTTTCCTAAACTACTATTTGCTCAACAGGATCAATTAATGAAATCTAATGAGCTATCTCAGGATGCGACGCTTCTAAAAGTCAATGCCGAAATTCCAGTTAACCCGTTTACGGGAAAGGTCAATGTTAATATTCCGATTCGGGATATCAATGTTGCTGATATCAATATTCCCATAAGTCTGTCCTATAACCAAGACGGTAACAGAGTCAATGCATTCCCTGGTTGGGTCGGCTTGGGGTGGAATTTGAATGCCGGAGGTACAATCTCTAGAGTTGTCAATGGTATTCCTGATGAGACTTTGACTCGCTACGATATCTATGGCCTTTCTCCTGAACCAAACACCCAACGTGGGTTTTATTATCGATGTGCCGATCTCACCAACACTAATTTGATGTCAGATGCAACATTAAAGGCCACTGCATTTTTAGCAAGTGAGTATTTAGGGGGAAGAGAGCAATCTGCACTTTTTCCTCATGCAACGAGTCCTGATGTACAATGGGC
>CAZWLS010000426.1:0-2631 GCA_964634415.1 uncultured Roseivirgaceae bacterium
TCCATATTCACTTTCCTTACCTTCTTCACAATTGTATTTCATCAAGAGTACTTACTGTATTTCAGCGATGAAACAGTAATGTCTCAACTCATTGCAGAAGATAGATACATCAGATTGATCCCAGTTTATTACTGGTTTTTATTCAATCTAGTTGTGGCTTATGTAATTACAGTTTATGAACGATCTCACAAGGAGGTCAAGGTGAAGAATGATGCATTTAAGGAGCTCAATGAGAATCTTGAAATATTAGTCGCAGAACGCACAGAAAAGTTAATTAAACATCAAGTAGAACTCGAGGAGGCTACTGCCCAACTGAAAGAAAGTCAAAAGCAGTATCATGATTTTATACATAATAGCTATGAGGGTGTAGCTCGATTTGAAATGGTGAATCCAATGCGCATTGACTTAGAAAAAAAGAAACAGATCGAATTTCTATTGGAAAATCAATTCATTGCTGAGTGTAACGACTCTTTTGCTAGGATGTATGGATTTGTTAACTCAGAGGATATTGTAGGGAAAAAGCTGAAAGATTTATGGGATGAATCCCCTGAGAGGGAGGACTTATTGAATAAGTATATTGATAATGGATACCGCTTTGAAAACTTTCAAACGTTAGAACAAACTCGACAAGGGGAGATGAAGTGGTTTCTCAATTTTGGCAAATCAGAAATTGTAGATAGTCACTTAAAAATGCTTTGGATAACGCAGATAGACATTACTCAGCAAGTGAAGATGACAGCAGAAAAAGAAAAACTTCTGAAAGACCTGGAAGAATATGCTTTCATAACTTCGCATGAAATAAGAAGACCTTTATCCAATCTAATGGGGATTGCAACTGTGATTTCAGAAAAAGCAAGTGTAGAGGATACTGATACAATGATTGGCTACCTCAAAACAAGTGCTGATGAGCTTGACGGATTAATTAGAAAAATGTCAGATACACTGAATAGAACATCATACGACGAAAAGAAATGAATCGAGGCCTATCGGTACTTTGCCTTATCATCTCAATTACAGCTTATTGTCAATATGATAACGCTCAACTAGAAACTTCTTTCAAACAATACATGTTGGCTGGATACGAGGGAGATGTAAATACACTATTGTCTCTGACCTATCCTGCGGTTGTTCAGAAACTTGGTGATGAAGGATTCAAGGATTTATTGAGTAATCAATTCGAAAAGGCTGGAGAAAAAAAATATAAAGTGAGATTTGATAAAATCTTATCGATAGCTAAGCCTATGAAAATTGGTGATTTAGAAGTTGTTGTTATTTACTACAGCTCGATCACCCAAGTTTCGGGTATAAGTTGGAAAACTAAACAAAGGGCACTTGCAATGCCTGATAGTAGCGGTAAATGGTCCTTCATGATATTGACGGCAAGGGTCCCGAAGTTATATCCAGATCTTAAAGACTTTGATGTAAGCGCTTATGAAGAAAGCTTACGGATACTTGCTCATCCTAGAAGCTTAGTTAGATCACGAATAAAATGGTCAGTCAAGGAAGAAGGTGATTGCATAGATTCTAAGATTCATTACTATGATGATGGAAGCTATAAGGAAGAGTTTTATTACTGCAAAGAGAACGTTATCCAGAGTTACTATTATGATGAAGCGGGGCGTCAGTTAGAGCGATATGTTAATGGTATTGGAAGGTTTGCGATTGAACGCGAGTATTACAGTAAGCACGAATATCCAGACTCAGTGTACTACTATTCAAGTAAGAGTCTAATCGAGAGCGTGCGTACTACCAGTATTATTACCAATGACATGGGACTCGTCACTCAATACACAGGGCCTGATGGAAAAAAGGTAGCAATCACCTATGAGTTTGATGAGAATAACAGAGTTGCATTAAAAGTTTCTGAGGAAGAAGGTATTCGCGAAGAGATTCAGTATAAAGATGATATCAAGGTTTACAAAAAAAGAATCTATCTCAATGTAGATGATCGAATTGAGTACTGGAAATACAATTATCGGGGAGATGTAATCGAACACTCTTCGAGACCAAGGATGACTGATATATATGAATATGATACTAGAGGACTGTTAATATCCAAAGAATCTAAGGTTAAGTTGAAAGATGGCTGGAAGACAAGGTCTACTGAACTTTATGAATATCAAGGCGAAGATCTCGTGTCATTGAAACGATTCAGAGGAGATCAGTTAAGCGCAGCCTTTAGATATGAATATGAATAAAGATCCACTTATTCAATGTCGAATTGGCCAATCATCAAATTAGACAGCTGAGCTGTATTCAGCCATTTTACTGTAGAAAATCGTAATGAATTATTCGCTTATTGCGAATTAATCAATAGAATCTTCTTTTTAGATAGCTAGGTTGAAAACTTACTAATAAAAGATATGATTTCTTGGAATTTTAATTGGTGCACCATAAATTGGTCGACCAATTAGTCAATTTTATGGAATTACTTAATAATTTTTCTCAGATTGTAGTTGAAACTCCTGTTGATAAGATTATTCGACAGATAAGGGATTTGATTACATCAGGTCAATTAAAACCAGGAGATCGTTTACCATCGGAGCGAAAGTTGAGTGAAAAATTGGGTGTAGGACGAACTCATTTAAGAGACGCATTAAGAAAGCTTGAATTTTACGGTATTCTCAAAAC
>CAZWLS010000427.1:0-2627 GCA_964634415.1 uncultured Roseivirgaceae bacterium
TTGCAACAGGCATTACAAGTGTGTCATTAGGGCTTAGGAATCTCGGGATTCCAGGACTAATAACTACAGGATCGGCTACTTTCATGTTATCCTGCCCATTTCCAAATGCTTCGTTTTTAAATGCTACGGCCATGATCCTCAAATCACCAGAATATTGAGGAATGTCTATGGTGTACTCTAAGTCACCGCTATTATCTGCTTGTTTTATACCACTCCAGAAGCTCACCAGTTTTACACGGTCATTATTCAACGGATTTATTCGTGATGAAAGCTCGGCGGCCAAACCAGCTCCACCACCAGTCAGGTTACCTGCAATCTCAGGAAACAAGTATGGGTATACATCATATGATTTCACTCCAAGGGCTCGTTTTCCATAGAAGAATTTGTATGGATCTGGTGTTTGATATTTGGATACTTGTAAAATACCTTCATCTACGACAGCCAATCCAACCATAGCATTGGGAGCTGTAGATATTTTTATGGTCTGCGATTTATTGGACTTAGATTTTTCAACCGCTTCGATTGCTATCTCTAGTTTATTTTCAGGCTTATCTACCTTGATAGGACTATATCCATGTGCCACTGTTAGCGGAATGTCAGACTCCTTTTGCGGTTTGAATAGGGTAGTGGCTACAAAAACGTTTGGCAGGTAGGTATCTTTGATAGGTAAGTCAAACTGTGCAGATCTATTGTTTGCTTCCACATAAAAATGATCCAGTACATTGTTGCTTTCTACCGTCACCAATACTTTACCTGAGAAAGGAGTCTTCAAAAGAACCTTAGCGGTCTCTCCAGGCTGATATTCATCTTTATCTAAAACAATATCTACTTCGCCTTCATTGTCTACTTCAAATGAGTTTACCGTAGTAGATCCATATCCGTAAGCATAGAAGCTCCTCGATACATAATTGTTGACTCCAGGAGGAAAAATTCTCACTTCGTATCTGCCAGAAAGATCTGGAATGAACGATATGCTTGTATTTTCTCCATTAAATTCAATTTCCTTGTCTTCAATTATTCGTTCATAGCTCTGTGATCGGTAACGGTAATAGCTTCCAGACTTAGCCAAAACAGTTTTATACTCATGCTTGATCACTTGTACGGTTGCAACTTGACCATCTAGTACTTTTTCCTCTCTATCGAGGGCAATCAAGTTTGTTTTGACAAGGTCACCAGTCTTTACCCAGTAATCATCGCTTTTGAGGCCGAAAAAGACTTCTTGGGTATACACATTTGATCTGTTGATCACACCGACAGGTCTTCCTGTCTCGTCAAAGACTGTCACAAAGGCTGTTAATCTTAGAATTCCATTGTTTTTGTAGTTAGATGGTATCTCTACAGAGATGCTTGCATTTCCTTGACCGTCAGTAGTTCCAGATTTTGTGATATCGTAAAACTGGGTATTGCTTTTGTAATAGCTGAAATTATATCCTCGGTAGTTTTTTGGATAGAATCCGGTTTTGGTCCACTGCATACGCACTTCGTAATTCTTATTTGCAGCTGGAGGACCGAAGAAATTAACAGCGTTGACATTGATTCCAATTTTGCGATCAACTGGAGAATACTCTTCCTTGTCTAGTTTGGATTCTACTTTAATTCTATCTGGTAGAAATTCTTCTACTTTAAGCGTAGCACTGGTTAAGAATTTATCGTTCGAAGTTTTGACGGTAATGGAGTAGTTGCCGGTCAAACTTGCTTTAGGTAAGTTGATAGATGTCTCTGCTGAGCCCTGGTTATTTAGAATTTTCTGTTGATTGATGAATTCTCTTCCATCGGGAGTTCTAACATTTATCTTAACAGGTATTTCTCCAGGTAGTCCCCATTTACGATCTCTCACTATTACCGCAAAATTGGCGGTTTCACCAGGTCTGTAAAGATCTCTTTCCATGAAGATAAAACCTTCATACACTCGATCGCCGAGGTATTTACCGCCTATATCATAGCGGGAGGTTTGTACAGATGTAGAGCCAAAATCGATTAGGTTATAATCGTCTTGCAGGCTAGCTGTTATCATCTCTGGCCTAAATCCATTCGGGAGATTTGGGTCAAGATCAAATACAGCAACACCTTGATTGTCGGTTGTTACTGTTTTCAGTTTTTGATTATTGCTGCCAATTATTGAAACTGAGGAATTTGAAACAGGCTCACCTGAATCCAGCGAGTTTACAAATACATGAACTTTGTCATCACCATTTTTCACGATGATGCCTAGGTCAGAAATCGATATCAGCCTTGAGTCTTTGAGCCATCGGTTTTCTGTAGATCTTACTTGCACAACATAGATGCCTTTGTAATCGCTCAGTTTATCATCAAAATCAAGGTTTAATATGCTGCTATTGCCTTCTTTTTTAAGATCTGATGTTTTGATGGTTTTTGTCCAGACCTGATCTTGAAGATTTGTGTTATTGTAGTTGTAACCGTAGTAATATTCATCAGAATTGTAGTCATAGTAATAGTCACGGCTTGCTAGAAATGACTTAGCATTGTTTTCATAGAGTTTGGATACTATTACTTCTACTTCCGGGATATTTAGAATTTGGACTTTAATATTCTTGAAGCCTTTTCTACTTAATATTCGTGTTTTAGTGCTAGCAATGTTTATGGTTGGTTGCACCTTCCCGAATGTG
>CAZWLS010000428.1:0-2600 GCA_964634415.1 uncultured Roseivirgaceae bacterium
GGATTCGAACCTACGACCCCCTGCTCCCAAAGCAGGTACGCTAACCGGACTGCGCTATACCCCGATCGATGTATATCTGTTCATTTTTTCATTAAAACAGATAGCCGTTCTTGAAAACGGAACGCAAATGTAGAAATTCAATTGTTAAAATTTACAATTGTTTGAAAATTTTTTCTTTGAAAATTCGTCTATCAAATAAACCGTTTCAAATTGCCTTTATGATATCTTAGATTATCGTGATTTTGTTACATTTAAGTTATTCAACACAATAAATTATTAACTATGAAAAAAGTCAAATACTTGCTATTCGTTTGTGCGTTTATGGTGATGTCAATGGCCTCTGCCACTGAAACAGATCCCAAAAAAGAAGTGACTCCTGAGGAACGCGTTGAACAGCTTGAAAATCGAGTTCATGAGATTTGGAAAATGGATTTTTCAGATATGGATAAAGAAGAAAAGAACTCAATTAAATTAGAATTAAAGGAGATAAAAAAAGAATTGAAGCAAACTGGTTTAGATAACAAGGTTTCAATTTCAATAGGTGCGATTATTATCATTCTATTATTGATTATTCTAATCACATAATTCAATGTCATTAACCAGACCTTCAAGGTACCCTAGCAGAGGGACAGAAGATAAAAAGACCTTATATCAGATTATTGATGAAGGTCTTTTTTGTACCATAGCATTTATTCGCGATAACATAGCTCATCAAATTCCAACTGGTTTTGCCAGAGAAGGTAATTATATATACATCCACGCATCTTCTAAGAGTAAGTTCATTGATAGTATAATTGATGAAAAAGTGAGTTTTTCTATCACCCATTTAGATGCACTAGTTCTAGCTCCAACAGCTTTTGATCATTCATTCAATTACAGATCTGTTATTGGGTTTTCCCACGTTGAAGAAATTATTGATGTAGAAGAGAAAAGAAAATTTTTTAATCTATTCACTGATAGATATATACCTGGTAGGATTGATGATATTGGTGAACCAACGGATGATCAAATTGCTATTACCAAAATTGCAAAGTTATCGTTAGAGAACGCGGCGGCTAAACTTAGAACAGGTGATGTAAATGTGAAGATGAAAGCTGACAATTCTTGGTGTGGTATTATCCCTTTAAATATATCCTTTGGTGAAGCTGTAATTGATCATCAATTAGATCAGGAAAGAGAACCGCCAGAATACATAAAACGACTTATTGATGGATCTAGCAAGCATTAAAACAAAAAATAATTCTGAGGAGAATCGGTTTGAGTTAAATCTTGAAAACTCAATTGCATTAATAGATTACAAGATAGGAAAAAAGGGCTCATTATATCTTATTCATACTGAGGTACCTGACGAAATGGGAGGGCAGGGGGTTGGACATAAATTGGTAAGAGAGGCATTAGCTATTATTGAAAAAGAAGATTTGAAAATAATACCACTCTGCCCATTCGTGAGATCATTCGTCAAAAAACACATTGATGATTACAGGGAGTTGTTAGCGGAAGGTGCTAAATTGTAGTATGGGAAAAATAAAAGAATACGAAAGCGAAGATCTTACAGTTATTTGGGAGGCAGAAAAATGCATTCATTCAGAAAATTGTTTCAATGGATTGTCAAGCGTTTTTAATCCCAATGAACGTCCATGGGTTAATGTTAATGGTGCATCTGATAAGGTCATTAAAGAAGTCATAGATAAGTGCCCATCTGGTGCACTTTCATATAAAATGAAAAATGTGGCTGATGCTCAAAATGAAATTGAGGAAGAGCAAATCGTTGAGGTTGTTAAAGGGGGTCCATTGATGGTTTACGGCAATATCAAGGTCAAGCATCACGATGGCTCAGAGACATCTAAACATCGAGTTACTGCTTTTTGTAGATGTGGGGCATCTTCTAATAAGCCCTACTGCGATGGTAGTCACAAATCGATATCGTTTGATAGTTAACACAAGGTCAAAAGAAGGGAATACTTAAAATAAATAAGCATAATGCAATCCCTTCCTAGGACTCTTCGAAAGCTATTCGTTTGAGATTCATTTAATCTTCTTTTGTTTCCAACGAAGTTTAGTAAGCTCTATTCCGACAATTCCCAACACCCCAACTAGCAAGAGCGTTGTTGAGAAAGTAAATATCGTAGGATGTGAGCTAATACTCCACACATCTATTAGCGTCGCAGCTAAGCATAGCATGTAAAGTGTGTTTTCAATTTGATTTAGTGAGTATTTTCTCTGATCGTTCATCCTGAAAAACATAAGTTTCTTTAAGTCTTGCAAGACTACTTTTTGATAAAACTCAGACAAAGAATTTGCTGTGCACTTTAGGTGGACAATTAACTTTTGCAAAAGCAAATGAGGTTCGTAGGAGTAAAGTAGCGAGAGGGAGATTTGAACTCCCGACCTCCGGGTTATGAATCTGACGCTCTAACCAACCGTGGCGCGTAGCTCGGGGCGCGCAGCCTGAGCTGCCTCATTGCAATGGATTTTCTTAATCTGATTTACATATCTAAAATGAAATCAAAGCAAGTTAATAGAAGGTCAAAGTAGAGTAGCGAGAGGGAGATTTGAACTCCCGACCTCCGGGTTATGAATCCGACGCTCTAACCAACTGA
>CAZWLS010000429.1:0-2580 GCA_964634415.1 uncultured Roseivirgaceae bacterium
CAAGAATGATATGAAGTAGCAAGATCGACAGCCATCCAAACGATCGTATGAGATTGGTTTCGAAAGTAACCTCAGGATTAAGTGTCAAATTCAGAAGTGTGAATGATGCGATAAAAAGCACAACACCAACTAAAAGTGCGAGATCGTATTTTCTCTTGTTTTTATTCCAGAGTATTGATGTATATGATACACTCATTTGCCTACTTGTTCTACTGATTGATCACCATTAAATACTGGAATATTTGTTCGTGCCATCACCATCAACATAGAAATTAGAACGGCCATAACGAACCAAATAATCAGGTGTCTCTTGCGTAAATTCCGAGTCATTGCTTTCTGATTAATTTCATCAATAGAGCAGCCCATAGCAAAACCACTCCAGGAAAAATGATCAACTTGAAATGCCATGGAGTCCCTTGAGTTCCTTCATCAATTTTAGCTGCGCCATTCAAATAGAAATAGATGCTAAACACTACTCCAAGAACTAGGTATATGGCAAGAGCTGCCAAGAATATGTTAATGACAGTTACCATCACGATTTCACCCCCGCATATTGGATACCCGTAAGCTTATGCATTTCATGATCAAACGTAGAGAGGTCTTCCATGCTCAACTTAGATAGACTATCATGACCTACTGCACGGCTTATTACTTTCATCAAATCCGCGGAAGCCGTGAAATAATTTGCGAGTCTTTCGGCTGATTTTTCGATTATCAATCGTGACCTAAGGTTTTGTTTTTGCGTCGCAATTCCCACTGGGCAATTGTCAGTATGACAAGCGCGCATCCCTAAACAACCAATCGCCTGAAGTGCGGAATTTGATACTGCAATGGCATCGGCTCCCATAGCCATTGCCTTGGCAAAATCGGACGGAACACGCAATCCACCCGTAACAACTAGGCTAATTCCAGTCGCTCCAACCTTATCCAGGTGTTTTCTTGCTCTTGCTAGTGCAGGTATTGTTGGCACGTTGATATGGTTTCTCAATACGATTGGAGCTGCTCCAGTACCACCACCTCGACCGTCGATAATGATGTAATCCACGCCTGACTCCAATGCAAAATCTATATCCTCTTCAATTCGTGAAGCGGCGATCTTAAACCCTATTGGTACACCTCCACTCTCCTCACGAACAGTGTCTGCGAACGCAGCAAATTCTTTAGCGGTTTTTATGTCAGTAAAAGTCGCCGGGCTAATCGCAGATGTACCTTCGCTTAATCCTCGAACCTTGGCAATTTCCCCTACTACTTTATGTCCCGGTAAATGACCACCGGTCCCGGTCTTAGCGCCTTGGCCTCCTTTGAAATGGAAAGCCTGAACTTTCTTCATCTTATCCCACGAGAATCCGAATTTAGCTGAAGCCAACTCATACAAGTACTTTGAATTTTCTTTTTGCTCATCCTCTAGCATACCTCCTTCTCCAGAGCAAATCCCTGTCCCTGCCATTTCTGCTCCTTTGGACAAAGCAATTTTTGCTTCGCGAGAAAGAGCACCGAATGACATATCAGAAACGAAAAGTGGAATATCCAATTTCAGCGGTTTCTTAGCATTCGGGCCAATAACTACCGAGGTATCTACATCATCCTCATCCAACAACGGCTTACGACTTAATTGAGCAGGCAAGAATTGAATATCATTCCAACTAGGAAGTAGATCTCTTTCCACACCCATTGCTGTTGTTTGACCGTGGTGTCCAAACTCCTTTAACCCATTTTTAGCAAGTGATTGGATATAGGAATTATAGGGTTCAGGAGCTTCGGGATGTGTGTCCTGATACTTCCCTAGATACTCATCTTCATTAAATCTTGGTGGCACCTCTTTGTCTTCAAATGCTTCAACCTCTGCCTGATCAACATATAGGTCTCCGTCTTTGATACTGTGCTCAAACTTTCTTAGGCGTTCATCTGGTGCATAAGCACTCACGCCGGTATCGTATCGATAGTCCCAATTGTGCAATCCGCATATAAGATTTTTACCATCGATAAATCCGTCTGAGAGCAAAGCTCCTCGATGCAGACATCTGCCATACAACACAGAGGCCTCATTACCATATTTGATTACTACCAAGTCTGTTCCTAATACTTGAGCATGGGTAGGTTCTTTCTCAACCAAGTCGCTAAATGAAGCAATCTTTACTGGGTTTGCTAAGTCTTGAAAATCAATCATATATTTATTCTTTACCTAGTTTAATGGTGTAAAATGTGCCGACAATAAAAATACCCTGACTCTCGAATCCAGCGCCATAGATATACTCTGCATATGGAGCAAATCGACCAATATTTTTATGGAGTCCTCCCCCAATAAGCGCACGCCATCCGCCTTCCCACTCACCTTCTACTTTTATTTCTTCATATCCTACTCCTAGCAGTGGATATAAGCTTGCTACTTCTTCTACTTCAATGAAATAGTGCGCATTTAGTGTAAACTCCTTTTCAACCAAAGATCCACTCTCTGGAAATAGGTTCGTTTCAAAACCAATGCACCAACGTTCGTTTGGTATGTAGTGCGTTCGTAAATTAAATCCGAGATTGCCTTCATGCCCAACGACCAAACTAGCTCCTGGAGCGATCCAACCTTCC
>CAZWLS010000430.1:0-2578 GCA_964634415.1 uncultured Roseivirgaceae bacterium
TCTGTTTCCAGATTTTCCAAGCATTTATAGATAGATTGGTCAATCTAACTATCTTATTTTGCTTTTACGAAACGCTGAGTCCAGCTTTTTTCAGCAGTTCGAACTTGTAGATAATAAACTCCATTAGAAAGCATATCTACGTCAATTGGCGTCCATCCACTTAATTGTTGATGTTTTTGTAAGAGGATTGCTCTTCCAAATTGATCGTAAATCAGTAATTCTTTTTCCTCAGGGTAATCTCCTTCTAACAGCCAGTTTAACTTCGAAGTTACTGGATTAGGAGCCAATTTCAAGGCGGCATTTGAAACTTCTAGATCCTCAGAGGAAGTTACCAATGTGGTTAAATCCCAAGTCAAATCTACATCAGTTCCTCCATCATTGATAGTTGAAGTTTCTGATTTTATATCATCTGGTTGATGTTTTAAGACCACTCTGAATGTACCATCCGTCATAGCTGTCTTTGTCGTCCAGTCCGTGGATAATCCTACAGGAAGGTTATTTCCATCAAAATCATTGTAATTGACTGGATCAGCACGGTTATCGGCATTACCATTACCTGTTGGCGAATCAAATATATCATCTGTCCATTCAAAGAAAAACATGTGCTCATCAGCTTCTTCCATGATCTCTTCTGTAATGTCTTCTCCTTCAATAGAGTTGAAAAGCGTAATGGACATTTCATATTCTGTACTTTCTACCAACTCAATATCATTTAAGATTTGCAAAGGAAGTGGCCCAGGTCCATCCGGGTCCTGTGCAGAAGCTGTAACTACACCTCCTCCTCCAACAGGGGTAAAGGTCAAGGTTACATCTGTTATAATTTCTTCTTCGTTCTCACACGGTGGTGCATCAGGATCTTCCACGATAGTCACATCCCAGGTTAAATCCACATCAGTTCCTCCATCATTCACTGTTGAAGTCTCGGATTTGATATCAGGTTGGTGTTTTAGAATGACCTGAAAAGTCCCAGTTATATTTCCTTCTTCGGAACATTCTGATTCCCAATTGGTCGATAAACCTAAAGGTAGATTATTACCATCAAAGTCATTGTAGTTCATCGGATCAGGACGGTTATCCACATTTCCATCACCAGCTGGGCTGGTAAAAGCATCATCTGTAAATGCGAAGAAGAACATGTGCTCGTCAGCTTCTTCCATAATTTCTTCTGTAATATCTTCCCCTTCAATAGAATTGAATAGCGTAATAGACAATTCATATTCGGTACTTTCTACCAACTCAATATCATTTAAGATTTGCAAAGGAAGTGGGCCTGGTCCATCTGGGTCCTGTGCAGCAGCTGTAACCACATCACCTCCACCCATAGGTGTAAAGGTTAGGGTAACATCCGTAATGATTTCCTCTTCATTCTCACAAGGTGGTGCATCGGGATCTTCCACTATAGTCACATCCCAAGTCAGATCAACATCAGTACCTCCATCATCTACAGTCGAAGTTTCTGATTTCACATCTGGCTGGTGTTTTAAAATAACCTGAAAGGTTCCTGTAATATTCCCTTCTTCAGTACATTCAGATTCCCAATTGGTCGATAAACCAACCGGTAGGTTATTACTATCAAAATCATTGTAATCCATCGGGTCAGGACGGTTATCAATGTTCCCATCTCCTGCCGGGCTGGTAAAGGCCTCATCTGTGAATGCAAAAAAGAACATATGCTCATCGGCTTCTTCCATAATTTCCTCGGTGATGTCTTCTCCCTCAATAGAGTTGAACAAGGTAATAGACATTTCGTATTCAGTACTTTCCATTAACTCAATGTTCTGTAAGATTTGGAGTGGCAATGGTCCAGGTCCATCGGGGTCTTGTGCAGTGGCCGTAATTGCACTTCCTCCAGCCAGTGGAGTAAACGTGAGCGTAACGTCAGTAATAATTTCTTCTTCATTCTCACAAGGTGGTGCATCGGGGTCTTCATTGATATTCAGGTCCCAGCTAATATCAAACTCTGTTGTACCAACAGACGATGAGGAAGTATTGGTTTTGGTTCCAGCTTGATATTTTAGCAATACTCTAAAACTACCTTCAATGGTCCCTTCTTCTGTACATTCAGGTTCCCAACCTGTATCAAGACCAATGGGAAGCCCATTACCATCCTGATCATTATAGTTCATAGGGTCCATACGATTATCAATATTACCATCACCCGCCGGGCTGGTGATCGCATCATCGGTAAAAGAAAAGAAAAACAAATAGTCGTTGCTATTTTGCTGTATTTCTGTGGTTTGGTTTACACCATCAATAGTGTTTTGAACATCAATTGTAAGGGTATACTCGGTACTTTCTGACAAGTTAATACTACCCGCCTGAAAAGGCATAGGCCCATCACCATCAGGATCATTGGCTGAAGCGGTGATGGCTGTTCCCCCTCCATCAGGGGTAAATGTCAAGGTCACATCAGTCACATTACTGAGGCCCTGAGCCATTAAAAAAACTGGACAGCAGATTAAAGCGAATCCAAGAATAGATTTGTAAAGTTTTAGCATAATTCTAGGAGAGATTTAAGTGATTGAGAGAATTATGCAAATATAATAAAATGCAACTGAGTTGCAAAAAGCTAAACCTT
>CAZWLS010000431.1:0-2549 GCA_964634415.1 uncultured Roseivirgaceae bacterium
GGCAAATAGTGAGCATCCTGACCTTATCTTGATGGACATCATGATGGAAACGCAGTCCGATGGAATTGATGCTGCTTTTCAAATCAAGAATTCCATTGACATTCCAATCATTTTCCTCACTGCTTTAACAGATGAGCCCACCATTCAGAAGGCCAAAATAAGTCTTCCGTATGGCTATGTGGTAAAGCCATTCAACGAGGCAGAACTACTATCAAACATTGATGTAGCCCTGTACAAGGCTTCGGCAGAAAAGAAGATCAAGGAAAACAGTGAGTTGTTTCAGCTGATCATCAACTCGATTGATAAGGCGATTTTCCTTTTAGATTCCTCCGGAATGATCAAATACACCAACTCCATTGGCGAGGCGATAAGTAAAAAGTCATTCGACGTGCTAATGGATGCGCCGTTATATGATTTTCTTCAGTTCACCGATGGTGAAGGTAACATTCTAAAGAATGTGCATTTGTTAGAGGATAGCGAAAACGAAGAGTTTGGTGTAGTAGGCAGAGAAGAAATCTACGGTGACTTTTACTCTCAAAGGGTAGATTTGGAAGAAGTGCTGCATCTCTTCATTTTCAAAGACATCACCGAGCGGGTTAAAATCCGTGAGGCAAATGAAAGCCTCAAAACTAAAAGGTTGTCCTTTTTTATCGAAGGTCAGGAAAAGGAGCGAGAGAGAATTGCAAGAGATTTACATGATGGGGTTGGACAGATAGCCAATATGATCAAGCTCTCTGTGAAGCAAGGGGAGACTGGCGAAGGGCTGATTGAAATGATTGAACAGTTCTTAGACGAAATGCGCAAGGTAACGGATGGTCTGCTTCCATCCAGAATTGTAGACTTCCCTATCGAAGCCAGCATTAAGAAAATTGTGGAACAAGCTAACAGTGCTACAGGCATTGACTTTAAATTTCATTCACAAGATATGCCTGACCTCGATTTGAAGTATAAGGTAAATTTGTATAGAATTGTTCAGGAGAACATTTCAAACATAGTCAAACACTCCAAAGCAAAAAGTGCGACTATACAGCTTTATGCGTTTGATGATTACATTCAAATGACCATTGAAGACGATGGGGTTGGATTTAAAGTGGGTGCTTATGACGATGATGATTCTCACCATGGCATACAGAATATTTTGTTTAGGGCAGAAGTGTTGAATGCAGAGTGTGATATGGAATCCACTGAGGGAAGTGGTACCTTTATTAGAATAAAAATTCCAATGAATGGCAAAGCGTAGATTATTTCTTGTAGAAGATCATGAGTTAGTTCGCAAAGGAGTTAGGAGCATCATCGCTCAGGAAGATTCCCTTGAAATTATCGCTGAATTTGATCGCGCTCAGAAAGCTATCGATGCCCTGGATACTGGTAAGATCCCAAACCTCATTCTGATGGATATTTCGATGCCCGAAATGACAGGACTGGAAGCCGCCAAAATCATTGGAGATAAGTATCCTGAAGTTCAAATCATCATACTCAGCATGCACAAGGATGAAGAGTATGTAATGGAAGGTCTAAATTTTAACATCAGCGGCTATGTGGTAAAGGATAGTGTTGCAGATGAGATCGTCATTGCCATCAATAAGGTCCTTGCAGGTGGCAAGTACTTTAGTCGTGAGGTAATTGACACTGCGCTTAACTCCTACAAGGAAATCAAGGAAGAGCAGCAAAAAAAGGAGCAAGTCCAACTAACTAAAAGAGAACTTGAAGTTCTTAACGACATTTCGGATGGGCTAAAAAGTCAGGAAATCGCCGAAAAGCTATTCATAAGTGAGCGAACAGTAGAAGCACACAGAGGAAACATCATGAAGAAGCTAGAAGCTAAAAACATGGCTGAACTGATAAAAAAAGCCATGAATTTGGGCTTACTAAAGTCTTAATATTGGTAAGCAATATACTTAGGATAAGTCTCGTGAAATTACCACGAAAAGCATAGCATTATAGCTGCTAAATTACATTCAAGCTATATCTCACCAAATACCACTACTATGTTAATTCAAGACACGGACAGGGTCGTTACCTCACTATCCAGATTGCTCCCAAATGCGTTCGTTTTTGTGATAGACACCACCGACAGGACTTTCTTATTTAAATCAAGTGACCGAGTGCACTGTCAGAATGTAATACTGCGACTTGATTCAGAAATTGGCATTGATAAAATTGCAAAGGACGATGGACACTTTTTTAAGAGCTTCTGCTCAAGGGAAATTGGCATGAAATCGCTCACCTCTAATACATTTGTGGGCTATTGTCTTGAGCGCGTTGATGTTTCTGATGAGGTGCTTTCTGTCGCGAAAGAAACCGTCATCAACTGACGAAGCAGACTGACTGATCCAATCACCTCTCTTTTGGCTTGATACTCAATCTCCGTAGCTCTCGTATGAGCTCTAGTGATTCAAATTCTTTCAACCCTTTCTTATTCTGCTTCAGAAATTCATCCAGAATCATCCGTATTTCAATCTGCCGATCCAGCTTCGCGTTTAAATCTTGCAAAATGTACTCATCCTCCCCATCTGACAGCGCTTCTTTAGTATAACGGATGTCTGACT
>CAZWLS010000432.1:0-2527 GCA_964634415.1 uncultured Roseivirgaceae bacterium
GAATAACTTTCCCTTTATAGTAATCTTCGTTCGTTTCGCCGCAAGTACTCTCACCTGACCAAACAAATTTTCCGGGATAACTAAAATCTGGTCGAGTGAACTTTGCAAACACAGAGCTTTCAGGTTTTAGATACTTAGCAATAGCTCTGTAAGTGCCCTTTGGATAATTTCTTATATCAAAAATGATAACCGCTTTATCCATAAGCTCCTCCATCATTTCGTCAACTTCACCTCTAACTAAGCGTCCCATGTCTACATATCCAATTGAATCTGTTAGCATTTTCCATTTGGGTGAACTGTCCTTTCTAATATTTAAATCGGAATAACCATACATTGGTATTTCTTGATTGAAGGTATTGGTGCCTCGCTGAATTGTGAGAGTTGCAGACTCTTCGACATCCATGAAAATACTGAAATAAGCGTGCCTATTCTTTACTTGATCATTAGATCCCCATATATATTTTTTACGCGACTCATGAAGCTCAATGGCTTTTCTGCCATCAACTTCAAGGATTACATCTCCAACTTCTAAATTGGCTTTGCTACACAACTCTTCATTTAAAATTTTAGTAACTACAATTTTGCCTTCAACCACGCCAATACTTGCCGGGAAGTAGTGCATTTTATTGACTTTTTGAAGAACAGGAGTGTCAAACGCTGCATGGGTGTCGCTTATTTTAACAACCATCTCTAACATAACCTGATGCCACTCGAAAGTTGAATTGACAGCCAAGAATTTTGGGATCATTTCTTTAAGTACGTCATCCCAAGACTGATCCATTAAGTACTTGTATGGAAAGAAATATTCTATGTAATTCCAATACCTAAAAAGTGGCAGCAATCGCTGATATTCATTCTTCCATGAAACATCGGCTCCTATTGGTTCATTTTTAGGCTCGAACTGGTTTACGTTTCCTTTGCCAATGTAGTAGTGATTGCCTTGAAATCTGTTATTTTCAATTTCTTTTAAACTTCTTCTAAGTTGTTCTGTGAATCTTGGATCTTGAGTCCACGAAAGATCAAAATTCTCAGGGAAAGGTTCATATGCGGCTGACTTATTGCATTTTTTGCATGGAGGCATTTGACCAATGTTGTAGATCCATCGAGCGTAATACCCGGATAACTGCTCATAAGTCTTCATGTCTGAAGTAAGTCTCAATACATTTTGCATTTTCTGGTCCCAATCAAAAAGACCTTTTGCAACTAATGGGTGGTAGTACTTTAAGTATCCCCAGATTTTACATGTATAGTAGATTCTATCTACTTCTGAAAGCTCATCTTTAGGACTTTGGGCTATGGAAGTATTGGCCAAGAAGGAAGTTAGAATCGCAAGTAAAAGAAATTTGCGCATGGTTATGATAGGTTTGATCAGTAACCAAACCTACTCAATTTTCTATCGTCTTTTCTCCAGTCCTTCTCAACTTTAACAAAAGTTTGCAGGTGGATTTTCTTTCCAAAGAAAGCCTCCATGTCTTTCCTTGCTTGCATACCTACTTTTTTGATAGACTCCGCTTTTTTACCAATTATAATACCCTTCTGACTATCACGTTCAACAAAAATTTCAGCTTCGATATTGATAATTTTTTCATCTTCCTTGAAACTGGTCACTACTACTTCAGAGCTGTAAGGTATTTCTTGCTTGTAGTTTATGAATATTTTTTCCCTTATGATTTCGGCACATATGAATCGTTCACTCTTATCTGTAATCTCGTCTTCAGGAAAAAAAGGAGGATGATGAGGCAAAAGCTCCAAAATTCTATCCATCAATTCATTTGTTCCGTGCTCTTCCAATGCAGAAACCGACATTATCTCTAAGTCCGGATATAATTCTTTCCAATATGCTGTCTTATCGAACGTCTGAGATCCTTTGTTGAGATCCGTTTTGTTGATAAGAAAGATAACCGGAGCATGGGCATTTTGCGCCATTTCAATGAGTTGAGGGTATTCATTTTTGTCTTCTAAAGCGACCATGAATAAAATGACATCTGCATCATCAAGAGCAGTACGCACATATCCCATCATTTTTTCCTGTAGCTTATAGGCTGGGTCAATAGCTCCAGGCGTATCAGAAAAGACTATTTGGTAGTTATCATCATTTAATATCCCAAACATGCGATGCCTTGTAGTTTGAGCCTTGCTGCTTGTAATGGCAAGTTTCTCTTTCATTAAGGCATTTAGCAGTGTTGATTTGCCAACATTCGGTCTTCCGATAATATTGACAAATCCCGATTTGAAATCTTCCGTGTCTTTCATCAGAGGCAAAATTATGAGGATAATCATTAGCATGCCAACACTTTGCTGCGATCCTCTACACTGGTATTGATTGATGATTGTACTTGCGATAATATTATAAAGCATTAGTTATGAATCTTAAGAATGAAAGGAATGTGAAAGGACCATGTTCAAGGGAAGTTTTGTCTACATATGAGGAATAGTATTAAGGATTAAAATTTCTTTTGCCAATTTGGATAATCTTTCTACTTTTGCCCTCCACATCGCGGGGTGGAGCAGTTGGTAGCTCGTCGGG
>CAZWLS010000433.1:0-2520 GCA_964634415.1 uncultured Roseivirgaceae bacterium
TTATCGGGAATATCTACTCCTGCAACTCTTGCCATAATTATCCTTGTCTTTGTTTAAACTTTGGATTCTTTTTATTAATTACATAAAGCTTCCCTTTTCTTCTGATCACTTTGCAATCAGCGCTTCGTTTTTTTACGGATGCTCTTACTTTCATTTTCTTTTCTCTTTATCAGCCTAGGCTGTTATTTATAGCGATAAACTATTCTTCCTTTAGTTAGATCATAAGGAGACATTTCCAATTTCACCTTATCTCCAGGTAAAATCTTAATGTAGTGCATTCTCATCTTACCAGAGATGTGCGCTATTACCTCGTGACCATTTTCAAGTTCTACCCTAAACATTGCATTAGACAATGCTTCCACGATAGTTCCGTCTTGCTCTATGGATGCTTGCTTTGCCATTATGCTGCTTGGGTTCTCCCTTTAACTCTACCTGATTTCATCATACCTTCATAGTGTCTCATGAGCAGGTAGCTCTCAATCTGCTGAAGGGTATCTAGAATTACACCTACCATGATCAAAAGTGACGTTCCTCCGTAAAACTGAGCAAAGCCTTGATTAACGCCCGCAATCATAGCGAAAGCAGGAAGGATTGCGATAATCGCTAAGAAAATCGCTCCTGGTAAAGTAATTCTTGATAGAATGTTATCTAAATAATCAGCGGTTTGCTTACCCGGCTTGATCCCAGGAACAAATCCACCATTTCTTTTCATGTCATCTGCAATCTGATTAGGATTGATCGTTATCGCAGTATAGAAAAATGTGAAAACGATAATCATTATGGCAAACGTTAAATTGTATTGCCATGACGTAAAATCAGAGAACGTTGTACCTATGTAATTAGCGAAATCACTTTCCTCTCTCCACAATCCAGCTAACATTGCCGGTAAAAACATAATAGATTGAGCAAAGATGATTGGCATAACTCCTGAAGCATTCACCTTCAATGGAATGTATTGTCTTTGTCCACCATACACTTTATTTCCAACCACTTGCTTCGCGTATTGTACTGGTACTCTTCTTACTGCCTGAACAAGAGCTACAGTTACTAGAACAACGAAGAACAACGCAACTAATTCAAGGATAAATAGTAGCATTTCACTCATTCCTCTTGTGATTGCCTCTGCAGCAATACTTCCTGGGAACCTTGAGATAATACCGATCATGATCAGCATTGAAATACCATTACCAATTCCTTTATCAGTAATCTTTTCTCCAAGCCACATGCAAAAGATGGTGCCTGATGTTAGTATTATCACTGAAGTAAATTTGAAAAAGAAACTATTGTCAATGATTGCAGTAGGCTCAATTGCAGCTGAAACATAGCTAAAACCTTGTGCCATACAGATTGCAATTGTCAATACTCTTGTCAATTGGTTGATTTTCTTTCTACCACTATCTCCCTCTTTCTGTAGTTTTTGGAAATACGGTACTGCCACAGTCATCAACTGCAACACAATAGATGCAGATATGTAAGGCATGATACCAAGCGCAAACACAGATGCATTACTGAATGCTCCGCCCAAGAAAGTATCCAATAAGCCAAAAATACCAGATGCTTGTCCGGTAAGTCTTGAAGGATCTACTCCAGGTAGTACCACGAAAGAACCGATTCTGAATATAACCAAGAATCCTATCGTATTTAGGATTCTAGTTCTCAGTTCCTCAATGGAAAAAATGTTTTTTATGGTATCTATGAATTTCTTCATTATTCAACTATGGTAATTGATCCACCAGCTTTCTCAATAGCTTCCTGAGCTGTTTTTGAGAATTTATGTGCTGTTACTTTAAGTGATGCTTTCAACTCTCCTCTTCCTAAAACCTTCACTACATCCTTCTTTTGTGCAAGACCGTTTTCTTTTAGAATTTCCGGAGTGATTTCCTTCAACTTCCTAGCTTCACTCAACTTCTGAAGGTCGTCAAGGTTAATAGCTTTAGAAACAATCTTATTATTGTTCTTAAATCCGAACTTAGGAACTCTTCTCTGTAAAGGCATTTGACCACCTTCAAATCCAGTCTTCCTCGAGTATCCAGCTCTAGACTGAGCACCCTTGTGTCCTTTTGTAGAAGTACCACCTCTTCCAGAGCCTTGACCTCTACCGATTCTCTTTCTATTCTTTGTTGAGCCTTCTGCAGGCTTTAGTGATTCAAGTCTCATGTTTACAGCTCTTTAACTTCTATTAAGTGATTAACCGTTTTGATCATTCCGCTAATAGAAGGTGTCAATTCTTTTTCAACGGATCTATTGATTTTACCAAGACCTAGAGCAGAAATTGTTCTTTTCTGGTTCTCAGGACGATTGATCGTACTTCTCTTTTGTGTGATTAATACTTTTGCCATTGTCTTAGCCATTGAAAACTTTATCTAAAGACACTCCTCTTTGCTGTGCCACAGCAAACGGATCTCTCATTTTATTTAATGCATCGAAAGTTGCTTTCACCACGTTGTGCGGATTTGAAGAACCTTTCGATTTTGCAAGTACGTCGTGTACTCCAGCACTCTCCAATACCGCACGCATCGC
>CAZWLS010000434.1:0-2470 GCA_964634415.1 uncultured Roseivirgaceae bacterium
AGAAACAGGTGGAGGCCGAGAGTCTGGGTCCGATGCTTGGAAAGCTTACATGAGACGTCAAACCAATACTATTAATTATTCGACTGAATTGCCATTGGCTCAGGGAATCAAGTTTGAACTGTAAAAGAACAATACAATAAGGCCAATTAGGCTGAAAAATACTACTATTAAAAAGGTCTGCCTGGCGCGGACCTTTTTTTGTTTTGCATGGAATTTCTCTAAAAATATCCGCTTGCTTTCAGGATCGTAGTTCTTTGTTTTTTCGTTGATTTTTTTTCTGACATAAAAGAAGTTGTTCTCTTCATAAATCTGCTTCATTGATTTTTTACGCCCACTCAGTAGTTTCCTATTGCTACGGAAAGTTTGAACCATTTGGTTAATCACTCCAAATCCCATCTGCCAATATTATAAAAGACTGTTTATCCCATTGACAATTCCGATCACAATACCAACGGTAAGAAGACCGCTGAGAACAAGCATGTAGTACCTCATCTTCAATTGCCTTCTTTTCTTTTCATAAAACATGACTAGGAACTCCCTTAATTTTTCAGGGTCATGTTGCCTTGGATTAACTGTTTTTCGTTTCGCATAAAGAAGTCTATTCTCATCATAAAGCTCCTTGATAGACTTTCTTGTTTTCATTGAAGATCTTTTAGAACTAGTTGCTTTAAGAGTATGAAATCCACTCATAATCTCCGTATCTGCAAATTTCATGCGGCTAAATCGACACCTATATTATTTAAATGTTATAAAATGGGTCACTTGTAAAATATTGAATTGCGAAGATGAGTGCGTAATAGGATTGATCGTGGAACATGAATGTTATGATTGCTTTAATAGCAATTCGAATTGAGCTATCTTTATTAACACGCAGCTATCATGAGAAGAGCACTCACCCTTTTGTACTTTTTAGCTTGCTCTTTTTGGGTTTTTTCGCAGAATGAGCAACTGATAGATTCACTCAAAGTCGTACTCGAAGAGGATTTGTCCTTGATAGAGCAGGTGGATCTTTACGTAAAGATTGCCGACGAATATGCTAAGTCGGACTCAGCCAATACCTTCAAATATGCAGCAGAAGCCATGATCTTGGCTAGAGAAGCTAAGTATCTGGAAGGAGAGATCAACGCTATGATCAGCATTGCAACTTTATCCATTCAAAAAGGAAAGTATGATAGTGCAAAGATTCAGTTTAGAGAAATTGTTTCTAAATCAGGAGAGGTTAACTATGACAATGGCAGAGCAAAAGCCCTTCGAGGTATTGGAAATATTTATGACTTCACTGGTGTATATGACTCAGCATACGCTTACTTCTCTAATTCCTTAGAAATTTTTCAGGAAACAGAAAGTAATGCAGATATAGCGCTTAATCTATCATTTATTTCGGGTGTAAAACGGCTTCAAGGAGACTATACAAAAGCCATAGAATTTGGATTACAGGCGTTGGAGATTTATCAGAAACTTGAGGATATTCCGGGACAAGGACTAGTTCTTAACGATGTTGGATTGATCTATTGGAATCTAGGAGAACTTGATAAGGCAATAGAATTTTTCGATCGGTCAATAGCCATCCATGAGCAGCTAAGAGATAAACGAGGTATAGCATATACCGCTGCAAATATTGGGATGATTTATGAGGAGCGTAGAGAGCCAAGTGAAGCTCTGAAGAGTTACGAAAAATCTATTCGCCTCCTGCAAGAGTTGGGTGATAAAAGAGCGCTTTCAATCATTCTGTACAATCTCAGTGTAGTTTATAAAGATTTGAAGCAATATGATTTATCATTAGAATACACGTTTAAATCCATTGAGGTTCGAGAAGCTCTAGGTATTCAAAGCGAAAAAGCCTTTCCATTAGTAGGTGCAGGAAGAATCTATTGGGAGATGGGGGATTTGATAAATGCTGAAAAATATTTAACAGAAGGTCTTCGTACAGCGCAAAAGTTTGGACTTATGCGTGTTGAAAAGGAGGCATTGGCGACACTATCCGTTGTAGAAAGCGAACGAGGTAATTATAAAAAAGCCTTCAATTATCATGTCAAATTTAAGAACGCAGCTGACAGCTTGCGCAATGAAGACAATACCAGAAGGATAACGCGATTGGAAGCAGAATTTGAATTCCAGAAGGAAAAAGATTCGATTGAATTAGTAAATCAGCAGTCTTTGATGGCGAAAAACACTGAGATTCAATTGTTGAATGAAAAAGAAAAAGTATCGAGACTGCAGATGTTGGTATTTGGTAGTGCGCTGGTACTTGTAATTATTGTCGGTTTTTTTGTTGCAAGATCCAAGGTTCGAGCCAAAGAGTATCAAGCAAAATCCTTACGAGAAATTGGATCATTTAAAGAGTCGATGACTGGCATGATTGCTCATGATTTAAAGAATCCTCTAAGCATAATTTTGAATAGCTCTAACGCAGAAGATAATCGAAACGTGGCACGTCAAATGTTGCAACTCGTAAACAACATGCTGGATG
>CAZWLS010000435.1:0-2460 GCA_964634415.1 uncultured Roseivirgaceae bacterium
AAACAATGCCCTCTTGCCAGTAGGGGAAAGTGAGGCATTTTGAAGTCTGCTCCCAGAGACATTTTCCCATCTAGTACGTGCCCAATTTAAATCGCCTTTTACGTTGATTTGAAGTTGTGAACTTTCACCATTGCTTGGATTAATAGAATGAAGATATCCACCTTGTTCGTAGACGATTAAATCATCGGTTGCATCCAGGCTTTTAACGTCAAACTGAGTGTGAAATGTTACCTGCGTATATGCTTTAGTTTCCAAGTTGTACTTCCAGATGTTGCTAGTGTAGTCTCGCTCTGAAAGAAAATAGACCTCTCCATTGAACCATACTGGGTCTAAATGTCTCTCTTGATCAGGTTGAGGTGTTCTTTGGAGTTCATTCGTTTTTAGATCTAATATCCAAATTGGCATGGCTTGACCACCTCTGTAATTCCTCCATTCAGGATCCCAAGATGTTATTGGCGTGTAAGCAGCATATTTGCCGTCTGGAGAGATCTCTCCATAAGCGATTCTAGGAATAGGTATTTCTTTCGGGAATCCGCCATCAACCCCTATTGAATAAAATTTATTTAATCTAGTAGGGTAACCTTTTCTGGTGGATGCAAATATTACTTCACCTTCTGGTGACCAACCCTGAACTCGATCTGCTCCTGGGTGGTAAGTCAAGCGTTGAGGTGCGCCGCCTTCGATGGAAATAACAAAAACATCTGTATTTCCATCGTACTGGCCACTAAAGGCAACCCATTTTCCATCGCTCGAAAAATGTGGAAATGATTCTGCACCAACTGAGGTTGTTAATCTTCTGGCGTCACCACCAGCTCGATCAACAACCCATAGGTCATTGGCATGAACAAAAACTATTTGATTTTGGCTTACTGTCGGTTGTCTAAGCAGCATGGTGCCTTGTGAAAAACAAGAGAGCGCACCGGCCAAAAAGAGGGTGAAAAAAAATATTCTCTTCATGATACTGTAGGGTTAGGCTATCAAGGTAGCCATTTACATATAGCATCACAAAGAGAACTTTATGAATGGTTATTACTCGAAATCAGCAATAGTTTTTTCTATGATGTCACAGCAATCATGAAGCTGCTCTTCTGTCATTACAAGAGGAGGAGCAAATCGGATGATGTTACCGTGGGTAGGCTTCGCAAGTAGTCCATTGTCCTTGAGCTTCACACATATATCCCATGCTGTAGAGCTTTCTTCATCGTCATTGATAACGATGGCATTTAGAAGACCCTTTCCTCTTACTAGAGAAACCAAGTCTGATTTCTCTATCATCTGATTCATTCGATCTCTAAAAATCTCGCCAAGCCTTCTAGCATTTTGTGTAAGTTTTTCATCGCGGATGACGTTCAATGCAGCAATCCCAACCGCTCCTGCCACAGGATTTCCACCGAAGGTTGAACCATGTTGTCCCGGTTTGATTACTTCCATAACGGAATCGTTGGCTAAAACCGCAGATACAGGGTAAGCTCCACCAGATAGTGCCTTACCAAGAATCAGAATGTCTGGCTGTGTATACGTTTCTTGTTTTTCACAATGCCCCGCACATGAGCAGTCTCCACATACTCTTAACAAGGCTCCGGTTCTACCAATTCCTGTTTGTACTTCGTCCGCAATAAAAAGCACTCCATGTTTATTACATAATTCTTTAGCAGCCTTTAAATAACCTGCATCAGGTACCATCACACCAGCTTCTCCTTGAATTGGCTCTACTAAGAATCCAGCAACATTGTCCTGTTGAAGAGCCCTTTCTAATTCCCCAAGATCATTGTATGGGATTCGAGTAAAGCCTGGAGTGTAAGGGCCGAAATTTTTATTTGCAACAGGGTCATTTGAGAAAGACACTATGGTAGTAGTTCTACCATGAAAATTATTGTCGCAAACAATTATTTGCGCTTTGTTTTCATCAATTCCATTTTTCTCATAAGCCCATTTTCTACAAAGTTTGATAGCTGTCTCCACAGCTTCGGCACCAGTATTCATTGGTAATACTTTATCAAATCCGAAGTACTCTGTTATGAATTTTTCATACTTCCCAAGTACATCGTTATAAAATGCTCTTGATGTTAGTGTCAATGTCTCTGCTTGCTTGGTCATTGCACCAACAATAGCAGGATGACAATGTCCTTGATTTACCGCTGAGTAGGCAGATAAAAAATCATAATATTGCTTGCCTTCAGCGTCCCAAACATGAACTCCATCACCTTTTGCTAGAACAACTGGGAGGGGGTGGTAGTTGTGTGCTCCGTGTTTATCTTCAAGCTTGATTAGGTCTTCGCTCGACATTGTCTTATTTTCTAACATAATTTTGCTGTTTATATAAGGTGCAAGATTAACAATTTAACCGCGTAGGAGCAATTGAAACAAAGTTCAGAATCAGAGGATTTTTACACAAATGAACAAGGATTGGTAGTCTTTACCGAGAAATTTCACCTGAAGAGAGGCTATTGTTGTGGCAAC
>CAZWLS010000436.1:0-2436 GCA_964634415.1 uncultured Roseivirgaceae bacterium
TGTGCTAGGTAAAGTAGCTTTTGTAATACAGTTTATGGCTTTCTTCAGTATTGGTACAGGTATAATTGTAATGATTAGCTCAATTATCCTCAGCAAATTTCAACGTGTTCAAGAAAACGTATTACTCAGAACTCTCGGGGCATCTAAAAAACAGCTTTGGACGATTACATTGGCAGAATATTTTTTCCTCGGAAGTTTGGGCGCAGTGAGTGGAATATTTTTAGCTGCTTTGTTTTGCACGCTATTGGGCAAGTTTCTCTTTGAATTCACTTTCATCCCGAATCCTGTTCAAATAGGGATTGTATTTGTTGCTGTCACAGGAATGAGCGTATTAATTGGTTTGTTAAATAGTAGAAGTGTTGTCAAACAATCACCTATGGAAGTGCTAAGAAGGGAGGCCTAGATTTTTAAATAAACTCCTGCCGTATAGGCCGGACTTGCTAGTACTTGTCTTCCAGATAGGGCAATGCTAGTTCCTGCAGTAAATCCAGCTTTCTTCGACTTAAATTCATAGCTAAATTCAGGGGAGAACATTAAAAATTCTATGTTGTTTCCGAAGACACTTTGTTGAGAATTGTCACCAGTAAGTCCGTTCATAAAAGATTCTACTCCAGACAACTTTGCAATAGCTGTAATGCTTTTATACGTGTATCCTGCTTCAATTCCGTAATGAAATTCTTCCGAAAAGCCTTCTGTTCGATGGTTTATACCCACTAATACACTCACATAGGCAGGGATTGGGTAGAGTGATTTACTAGCTTCGATTATTAGCTTTTGATTGAACTCGCCGTCGCCGGTTTGAAGGGAGCTAGTTTCTGGTCCTCCTGGATTACCAAACGGTAGGCCAAGTATTAATGAAGCGCTAACTACAATTGGTTTATCAGTAATAAGTCCATATTTTATTCCAATATCAGTATCCCCAAAGGAAGTAAGCTGATTGCCTTCAACAAACTCCCCATCTCTTCTTTGAAGATTATTTAGAATCGATCGAGTAAAAAATGGAACATATCCTACAATTGTCAATTTATCGGTGAGTCCATATTCACCGTAAAGAGATGTGGTAAACAAAGAGATTTTAGGCTCAATTCGAATTTTATTCCCTTCTGGATTATAGTATCTGCTAGCGATCAAGGCAAACTGACCAACTTTGAAATACCCTTTTCCTTTCTTTTGAGGCCAACCACCACCTGCCAAAGCTTGGAACGATAGGAAAGTAAACACTGAAAGAATTAAAAATTTGATTCTCATTTTATGTTTGTCTAAGGTCTGGTTTAATTATCGAATTCGCCGAATCCAAGTCTTACTCCGAATGGCTCGCACCAAACCATAAGTACTGAATAAGTGAATAGATCTATCTCTACTGACTCATCTCTTGCTATCTCAGATACATTGATTGTATAAGCCCCATTTGACTCTGCAGGTCCTAAATTGAGACCGTTTGCGATGCTAGTTGTCTGATTAGTCAAATAAAAATATGGACCGGGGCCATCAGTATTGAAATTGGAAACAGTAAGGATTAAATCATCATCTTCGTTATATGTCATGCTGAAATTACCACTTATGCTATAGCCTGTTCCTTGTAATGATCCTGTTCTTGTTGTGGTAGCCTCTCCAACCACTGACACAGTCAATTCAGTTGCAATACCATTTGCTGATGCCTCTATTGTTGCTTCGCCCTGAGCAATCCCGGTAGCCAATCCAGTATTATCAATTGTTAGAATAGATGTATTGCTACTTGTCCAAGATATTGATTGATCTTCATCAACCATTGCGTTGGAATCAAAATAGCTTGCTTGAAATTGAAAATTTTCTCCAACATTAACTTCCTCAATGAAATGCGTAATTCTCACTTCTGGATCTACCATTACAGTACCTTCAACCACCGTAAGAGTCACTGCATCTGAAAAACCAGATGCACTGGCTTGTATATTCGTAGTTCCTGCAGATAATGCATTAACCAAGCCGCTAGAATTTATTGAAGCGATAGTTTCGTCAGAACTAGTCCACGTTATTGCTGTATTACCTGAGTTCCCATCAGAGTCGATGTAGTTGGCTCCCATTAAAAACTCATTGCCTACTTGCAGTTGACTTACATACATAGTTATGGTAAGAGAACCTTTGGAAGACTCAATTACTATCTCTTCCGATGCTTCTAAACCTCTGGCGCTTGCTGTTATTATAGCAGTGCCTTCGGAGACCCCAGAACCAGTACTACCAGTGATGCTGAATACGCTTGGATCCGATGTTGTCCATAGAACATCTACTTTTTCTATCATCCCGTCAGAATTTAAAAACTCAGATTCGAGTTCATACGAAGCTCCAACTCTAAAAGACTCACCTGTAGGAACGATACGCAGAGATTCTGCAATTGGAGCCTGAAGATCTGTTTCGATGCAGCTCGTTAAAACAATAGTTAGTAATAATATCTTTCTCATA
>CAZWLS010000437.1:0-2434 GCA_964634415.1 uncultured Roseivirgaceae bacterium
ATTTTTCGTGATTACTTGTTTTTGCCACAAACCAGTGCATTCGAAACATTAAAATCTAAGGGTGTAGACTTAATCATGAACGACAGTATTAGAATCAACTCGCAAAGACTATATGACTTCTACTACGAAATTCTGGTAAAATATGAGTCTGAATATGCTGCAAACCAGTTATATGATGATTTTGAATGGATTGTGACTACATATTACAAATCATTTCCAATTAGAAGCTCGACACATCCAATACCTAAAGTCAATTCAACAAGATGGCTAAAAGATGATGAATTGGTAACAAGATTGGATCTAGCTCAATTCGAGCACGAATTCTCGCTTCAAATTTATCAGCAAGTAAAACGTGAGATAAATAGCCTGATCAATGCGATAGATACCGAATTAAGCTCCGAATAAAAAATGGTATCAAAACTTGATCATACAAAGAGAGAGCAAGCTCTAAAAATTCGCGAAGTATTTCAAGCTTCATATGCAGTTGAAGCAGAACTACTCAAAGCCAAAGACTTCCCACCTTTGCAACGGGATTTAGATTCATTTATAAATGCGGAAACCACTTTCTATGGATTTATTGATGAAAACAAACTAGCAGCTGCAATGGAAATTAAGGTTGAAGAAACTTTCACGCATATACAAAGCCTCGTTGTCCATCCGTCATTCTTCAGGAGAGGAATTGGAAGCAAACTTCTAGAATTCCTTTTTGATAGTCATAACGCCAATTTATTTATAGTAGAGACTGGAGCTGACAACCTTCCCGCGATCAAACTCTACGAGCTTTTTGGATTCAAGCTAGTTAAACAATGGATGACAGATATTGGAATTGAAAAGGTAGGGTTCGAAAAATCAATTAACTAGTCTGCAAGGACTTCAAACTCCACCCTTCTATTTAACTTTCGTGTCTCTTCGGCAGCATTACTTGCAACCGGCTCATTGCCTCCGTATCCTTTACCTCTTACCCTGAAAGCACTAATGCCTTGAGAAATGATATAAGCTTTAACTGATTTAACTCTTGCCTCAGATAGCTGTAAATTTTTTATTGGATCACCCGTATTATCTGTATGACCTTTCAATAAGATTGTAATCTTCGGATTGTCATTTAATACCTCCACAACTAAGTTTAGCTCTTTTTCTGATCCGTCAATCATATTGGCTGTGCCTCGATGGAAAAGCACATGATCAAGTGTTATCACACTCCCTTTTGCAACAGACGATAAAGCAACTTCATTTTCGCCAGGCAGCAATTGATCATCCAACAAAATAACCTTAGGAAGATAGCCTGGAGACTTAAATTCCACTTCTTTATTATTCAATGTGTCAATCTTAAAAAGGCCATTGGCACCAATTTTCTTTTGATCTCCAAGAATCATCTCTGAAGGCAGCGACTCTCCTGTTTTTGCATCAACGACTTTAATCATTATTGAATTGTCATCTTCAGTTTCATTTGTAACGGCCTCTATAACTTCGGTCTCAATTGTCGTTAGCGTATCTTCCTCTATATCTTCTTTGAACTTCACTTTCATAACATCTCCGTAGCCATCACTATCCTGCGAGCTGATATAATATGCCCACTCTGCTCCATCTTGATAAACAAAAGAGGTCTCGGCGCCCACTGAATTTACCTGAGGCCCTAAATTCACAGGCTCACTCCAGTTTCTCCACGAATCATCCTGTCGAACTGTGTAATAAAGATCAAAACTCCCTTGCCCCCCAGGCCTGTTGGTTGCAAAAAATAGTGTTCGATTGTCCTCAGCCAAAAACGGTGTTACCTCCTGAAACTCTGTATTTAATTGAAATCCTAAGTTCTTTGCCCTATCCCAACTTCCATCAGATTTTCTTTTGACAATATATAAATCCTCTACTCCTCGCGTATTATTTGCTTCTAGACTAAGAATCATGTACTGACCATCTTTGGAAATACATCCACTTTGAATGGGCGACTTGTTCTTCAAAAAAGGAATATCGACATCACGAATTACTCCATCAGAAGAAACTTTCACCTTTCCATAATACATCCCCTTATCAAAGGTCACTTCATTGTAGTAAAGTCCTTCAGAAGTAAATCCAATCGGACTTGTCATCCCTTTTTGACCAAGCCAATCTTGAAATGTAAAAACGTTCCAGCTATTCAAACCGATTGGGCGGCTTTGTTCATTAAAAATTGGAGAATCTGAGATCGGAATTCCCCCTTTCTCCTCTGTAAATGCAATTAATTTCTTGCTTGGATCAATTGTAAGGTAATTCTGACCATTTGGTGTATTGAGTGAATCAACCGTTTCACCATTGCCCTCAAATGAGACCTGAGCAATAACATTAATGCTTAAGACGAGAAAAAGAATAATTATTGAACTTTTCAATTAATTTTTTATATTTTTTTGTGAATATAATTTGATAATATAAATATCCTAATATATTATTGTACTTGTAAAGT
>CAZWLS010000438.1:0-2396 GCA_964634415.1 uncultured Roseivirgaceae bacterium
AAAGTAGTATTGGATAAAATTGTTAATAAAATGAATTCTAAAGAAGATAATAAATTTATAATGGAAATATGTGGTTCGTATAGGCGAGAAAAGAAAATATCGGGTGATATTGATATTTTATTAGTTGGAGATAGTAGGAGCTATTTATTTATTAATCAATTAAATAGTCCAACTCCTGCACCTGGTGTAATAGGCAGTGGAACCGCCATGACGTTTGCATTAGATGCTGAGACCTTCAACACCCGAAATGGAGAAGGGACAACCATGGTAGATATAGATGATGATGGTGATTTAGATATATACATGAATATCAATCACAGTTCGGGAAATCAATTATGGATCAATAATTTACCCGCAGCAAATAGAGACAATCACCTTATCATTGATGTGACAGAAGATCGAAATGCTGATGGGACTACCGGAGGCTTCTCAGGTCGCGTAGCAATTGGGACCAACGTAATAATTAAGGATTGTGCAGGAAACATAGTTAGTGGTCTTCGTCAAGTAAATGGTGTGTATGGTCATGGAACACAAAGTCCAGAACAAGTGCACTTTGGATTACCGCTGGGAGAGAATGAAACGTACATAATTGAAGTAAGATATCCCAATTTTTATGATCCTGTAGATGGATTTTCAAGACTCATTGCAACGGTTGTTGCCCAACCAAGTACTATCCCAGGGACCAATCATTATGATATGACTACTACGGATGCAGAAATTGTAGAAAATATCAATCCTCCAGATGCTGTGGATGATACCTACGAGGTACTTCCAACAACCTCTATTTCCATTCAACTGAGTTTATTTGATAATGATTCAGAACCTGATGGGGAGGATTTTTTCATAGACAGCGTGGTACAACCGGCTTCGGGTACAGTTGTTATTGATGATGCTGCCTTGGGTCTAGTAACATACACTTATTCCGGTGGATCTATATTTTCAGGAATAAATTTTGATTACACCATCACAGATTCTACCGTTTCAATTTGCCCCGCTTTAGGAAAGAGCGATACGGCCACTGTTTTTATTAATGCACAACGTCCAACTTCGGTCATTACGAATCGAAAAATTACCTATCGCGTTCAAATCAACTAATTGGGTTTAATTCAAATCCGTTGGATTTACAGGCGCTCGGTTCCGTTGAATTTATTGATTTCATCGACAAAAAGCACATTTCCATTTAAAAGTCACCTCATGTTTTTAGCCCTATACCTTGGTAAATTACCTGTACACAACAATTATTTTACTCCCCTTCATGTAAAGCTAATTTTGTAAAGTGTTGAAGTGAATTCGGCCAAAATCAATTCATTTTCAGCAGAATAATTATAAACAAAATAGATTTTATGATCCAATCAAATCGGATCAGATTAAATGCTAACCTACAATGTTACACAAACTCACTCCAATGAAAAAGATTCTTAATACGCTACTTTTTCTATTCATCACCGGTGTGGCTTTTTCCCAAACCACAGTTACATTGCAAGATCAATGTAATTGTGAAGTTTTAAGTGGAACAGATGTCTCAGCACCAGGAGCAACGACTCCTACTGGAGCTGATACCGGAGATATTTATGTAAATACATCAACCGGAGCTATCTTTTATTGGGATGGCGATAGTTGGGAATTTACATCTGGTAATGATAGCAATACCACCAATGCAAGTTTAACGGAAGACGGTATTAATCTTATTTTAACGGATAGTGATGCGAACACCGTAAGCATTCCTTTGGCATCCATCGCAGCAGTGGTGGATACTAATACGACCAATGTTACTTTTCAAGTTAATGGCGGTACGGGTCAGTTAGAAATTATTGATTCGGATGGCAATACCGTTTTTGTCTCTTTGGCAGATTTAGCCGCAGCGGTAGATACCGATGATCAAACAGCAGCCGAGGTGACTTATGACAATAGCACCTCAGGATTAACAGCAACCGATATACAATCAGCTCTTGATGAAGTAGCGGCAGGAAGTACGGATGACCAAACGGTTAGCACCGATGGTACTGCGGGTAACATAAGTATTGAAAATGGGAATAGCATTACATTAAATGTAGACGACGCAGATCCAGACCCTACAAACGAATACAATACAGGCATTGCTTTTGACGGAACCAACCTGACGTTGACCGATGGAGGTGGAAACCAGACCATTGATATCAGCGGAGTTAGCACAGACGATCAGACTGCTGCAGAAGTAAGCATTGCCGATGCAGGCGGAAACTTCACAGCAACAGATGTAGAAGGAGCTTTATCAGAATTAGCTGCAGGAAGTACAGACGATCAGCAACTAGACGATACGAACACTACCTTCAATGCAGGAACCAATGTGTTAACTGTAGCCTTAGAAGATGGTGGAACTGCTACAGCTGATTTAAGTGCCTTAGATAATTCAGGAA
>CAZWLS010000439.1:0-2386 GCA_964634415.1 uncultured Roseivirgaceae bacterium
CCCTACGTATAAAACACATCATGAAAAAGCATATGCATTGGTCGAAGCTCCATTAGTCGCATCTATTAGCAAAGCCTTTAATCTGGAGGAAAAACAGCTTTTTTCAAATGCGCTGCTCAGCTTAGTAAGTGACAATTTTTTACTTAGAATAAATGAGGCCAATCTATCTCTAGAATGGTTAAGAAGCTATGTGCAGGAGTTAAAAGCATTAACGCAGCACGTTAAATAAAATGGCTTTTTAGACGGAACCCGATTAAAACAGATCATAATCTCTTCTTATCTTCGATTTCATAAATAGCAGAAGAATGAAGATTAGATGGTTAAAGTACCTTTCAGCATATAGCATACCCTTTGCGGTTCTGACTTCTTTATACTTGGGAGGATGGTATAGTTTTATTGCGATCATTTATGCGTTTGGTCTGATCCCATTCTTTGAGTTGTTTACAAGCGGATCTCTCAAGAATATGGATAAGACGCAAGAAGAGATTGCACGAGAAGATAGAACGTATGACTTCTTACTTTACGGACTTGTACCTACGCAGTATTTTATACTTGGTTACTTTATTATGCAAATAAGTCAGGGCGGACTGCAAACCTATGAATTGGTAGGAATGACACTGGCATATGGAGTTGCATGTGGATTGGCCATAAACAATGCACATGAGCTCGGCCACAGAAACACGAAACATGAGAAAATCATGAGTAAGCTGTTGCTATTGTCCTCATTATACATGCACTTCATCATAGAACACAATAGAGGCCATCATAAGAATGTTGCTACAGTAGAAGACCCAGCTTCCAGTCGATATGGAGAATCTATTTATTCATTTTATCTAAGAACAATATCTGGATGTTGGATCTCTGCATGGAAATTAGAAAGTGAAAGATTAGTTAAGATAAAAAAATCGTTTATCAGCATTCACAATGAGATGATTCGGTTCCAAATATTTCAATTAGCCCTTATCGCTATGATTGGATACTTTTTTGGAATACAGGTTATGCTGCTTTTTATAGCAGGTGCCGCAGTAGGATTTTTACAACTAGAGACGGTGAACTACATCGAGCATTATGGTTTGCAGCGAAAAATGAAAGATGGACGGTATGAAAGGACTTTGCCTATCCATTCTTGGAATTCAAATCACCCACTAGGTCGTCTAGTTCTGTTGGAATTATCAAGACACTCAGATCACCATTTTATGGCAAGCAGGCCTTACCAGGTTTTGAGACATTTTGACGAAAGTCCTCAAATGCCGACTGGGTATCCAGGTATGATGATCATGTCTTTATTTCCTCCTATCTGGTTTAAAGTAATGCACCGAAAAATTGCTTTATACAAAGAATCTCAAGAAGGAAAGCATTTAGCTTGATTAACCAGTCTTCATTACCGTAGACAATTAAAAAAAGCTTCATCTGCTAGCAATTCAATGTTCAGTTTCATCTTTGATTGGACAATTGTGCAATCTTCTGCCTTTAGGAGCGTCTACGCCGCTCATTCTATTGCTGTCTTTGATCATTCTAGTTGAAGGGCATCCTTCTTTATGAAACACTTTCGAGCTTTTACTTTTCGTCCATACAAATACTTGTTTTACTTCGTCAATACTTGCTTGGTCCTGTTGAACATTCTCCTTGGGATGATTAACCCATACTGGAGCAGAGTAAATTCGATCTCCATCCTCTTGTTCGATAAGCACATAGTAAAATTCAGGATTGCCGGAAGTCACCTGTTCTAAAACCATCTTTCGATTACCTGTAACAAGTGTTCCTTTAACTAAATCATTGTTTCGCTGCTTATGGTTGGTAGCGCTCCGGCTATCCTGCGTCTCAATAAGGCCTCCAAAAATTGTATATTCCACTTCTTCTCCACCCTCATCAGCATCTTCAAATAGCACCTCTAATTTCAAAGATGTATCTTCATTAGCATTCAAATTGCTTCCCATAAATACGCCATTCACAGAAATTTTCACCCTTGCATTCGCATCCTCGGTTGCAAAAGTTCGCTGCCCCCTAAAAGCATCAAAAATATCTGTTTTGCTCCTGCTTTTAGCATATACGCCCGTTCGTATATCAGTAGCCATTCCCCAGGTTTTGTAGTGGTTATCTTGACCTGCAGAAGGTGATATATGAAATCCTTGCGACAGATAAAAGAAATAATCGTTATGGTGAGAATCATCATCGTGATAATTCTCGATTCTGGTCTTTTGCATTGCCGGACCACTAAACATCTCAATAAGGTGCACATACGGATCCATCTTCATCAATAAATTCGAAAAATGGGGACCTAAATCATTTTCATCTATTCCATAATCATTAAACATTTTTTTCTTCGTTTTGCTATTATTTCCGGAATAGAAAAGATCACTTTGAACATTTGGATGGTTCATTTGAA
>CAZWLS010000440.1:0-2363 GCA_964634415.1 uncultured Roseivirgaceae bacterium
TGGCTGCTTGGATTTATGGTGGGTCCACTAATTTATCCTTGTGGAACAATATCTTCACTTTACCAGGACCTGGCACAAATGACATCGCTATTCAGCTATTAGGTAATCACACAAACTTTCAGATGGATCATAACCTATTTGATTCTAATGTAGAAGTGGCGATTGATGGTCTTTCTACGAGCACTGCTGTGAATGGCATCACCGTTTTTGGAGATTTTTCTTTATCAGAATGGAAAACTCTCGTCAATCTTGATCAGAATTCTGTTTTGCAGAACCCTGAATTTGTTGATGGTTCGGATTTCCGAATAGACAATGGAGACTTTCGATTTGGGACATACCTTTCAGAGTATACCACTGATATAGATGGTGAAACACGTGTTGAAGGTTTTGTGGATGTAGGCGCTGATCAATATTGTGAAGCAATAGAAGCTTCTGCATCAGTAGAGGCCTGTGTGTCTTACGAATTTGATGGCAATATACTTATTGAATCAGGTGAATATACTGGGGAGTTTGTAGCCTCTAATGGTTGCGATAGTGTGGTTATCTTGAACCTGACCATCCTTGAACCAACAGCTGGTAGTGGCGCAATCACAGCTGAAGGCTTCTATGATTGGAACGGGATTATCTATTCAGGATCTGGTACATATGAACAAACAATCACCAATCAGGACGGATGTGATATTATTGCTACACTTGAATTGACCAGTACACCTCTGTTCTTAGAAGGAAATTTCATCATTGGATCATCTACAGAAGCAGATTATCCTAATTTTACAAAAGCAGCATTAAACCTGCGATATGCCACTATCATTGGGGATATTGAATATTATGTAGAGGCAGGTACTTACAATGATACACTTAATTTAAGTTCTGTCAACACAGGAGACTTTTCTGTAACATTTAATGGCGAAGACAAAACCACTACTATCTTGCATCCATTAACGGGCATTGAAGCCTGTAATGCAGGTATTCTGATAGAAGAAACTCATAATATTACCATCCAAAATCTTACCTTAGAAATGGATGATATCTCCGATGGAAAAGTTCGATTTGATTCAAATGATACTAAGGGGATTTCAGTTACCAATGCGGATAAGGTTATACTCAATAATATCTACCTCAAAAATGAAAGTGAAGACGCTGTCTTTGATGATAATGATTTTTATATATCCAGTGCTCTTTTTGCGGATAGTGTAAATGAGTTAACAGTGGATGGCTGTTCATTCAGTGGTGCGGGGGTCCATATTGCTTTAGGAGATCACCATGATGTTAATATTTTAGGAAATAGTTTTCAAACAGCTAGAGAAGTTATTAACAATACAGAAACAGGAACTGATCTTTCAATAGAAAACAATGAATTCACTGGTCCATTTAGGAGTTGTATCGAATTAAATAAAATAGAAAATCTTGCCATTTCCGCAAACAATATTGATGGTAACAACCCAATACTATCTGGTTTTGCGATTCTGTTAGATGAAACGAATAGGGCAGCAATAAATGGAAATATCATTGAAAATGTAGAATATGGGATTGATTTGAGTAGGGATACTTTAGCCCTTATAGCACAGAATATTGTTCGATCAATAGACGGAGAAGCTTTTTATGCGAGTCGTACTGTAGATATCAAAGTGATCAATAACTTCTTTGGTGATATCATTTATTTAGATAGGCAAATCAATCTTGATTTCATCCATAACACTGTAGTTTCTCAGAAAGAGCGGGATGAGATTTTCTACTTTGAAGAAAACGGTGATGCCACAGAAGATGTAAGTCACAGGATCATCAATAATATTTTTGTAGGTAGGGGTCAAGTGGAAATTTTTATGCTGATTCTAAATGAGGATGACAATCTGAATCTGACCCTAGATTACAACCTGTATTATTTTGATGATGCTACTGGGTCAAAACCTTTCATCACTTATGAGGGTATGAATACTATAACAGACTATACCACACTGGAAAATTGGCAGAATGAAGGTGTGTATGATCAAAACTCTCAAAGCTTTAATCCGACTTTTGTCAGTGATGACGATTTCCACATCATTGATGGTTCTGACTACCGATTTGGTACATTTCTGAGTGATGTGACCAATGATATTGATGGGGATATAAGAAGTGCTTCTGTTGGGATAGATGTAGGAGCCGATCAATATTGTGAACCAACCACCAGCGAGGAAATAGTAGAGGTATGTAATCTTTATGAATGGAATGGGATTACTTATACTGAATCTGGAATTTATGAAGCAGTATTTACTAATGCTTCAGGATGCGATTCAACGGCCACACTGGACTTGACCATTCTCGAACCAACCTTTGGTGGGTAAGAGGTGGAAGTTTGCAAAAGCTTTGATTGGAACGGGGAA
>CAZWLS010000441.1:0-2347 GCA_964634415.1 uncultured Roseivirgaceae bacterium
CTTGGATGTAAGTAGCATAGCCATTCAATAATTCCTTCATTCTTGCTCCATTTCCGTCGCCACCTTCTTCAACAGGCATCATGTAATTACCAACTTTATCATAGTCAGTTTTACCATTGATAAACCTCTTATCTCCATCATGACCTTCCATATATCCACCTGTGATTTCCACAAATGTTTCTTTGTAGTCATCCAGTTCTGACATAATCTTCTGTGTTTCGGCGCGAAGCGCTTCAGCATCAGAAACTACTTTTAAATCATCAGCTCTATTCCCCTTGTCTTTTGCGGCAGATTTCATACCAGATATAGTTCGAGCATTTCTTTCTGATGTTTCAGAATTCGCTCGCTCCAAACTTTCATTGATAAAGGCGAATTTGTCCAGAACTGTGGAGCTTACATTTAGAGCCAACAACGCTGTTAGCACTAAATACATCATGCCGATCATTTTCTGCCGTGGTGTTTCTTTTCCTCCTGCCATAATTAATTCGTTTTAAGGGTTTATTGTTGATTACCTCTCATTGCGGTAAGCATGTTACCGTATACTTTATTAAGAGCAGAAATGTTCGAAGTAAGCTTGTTAAGTTCTGACTGGAATGCAGAAGTTTCTTTTCCTGCTTCAGCCATGCTTTCAAGCGCACCACTTACATTAGAGTAGAATTTGTTCAATGCTTTGGTATGACTTTGAGCATCTTTCAACTCCATTTCATACACAGCATTTAGAGCACCAAGGCTTTTTGTTACATTTTGTACTTGACTGTGATATTCTTTAGTATCCTTTGTCGCGTCTGCCATTCCAGACATTGCCTCCATTGCAGAAGCGTATGACTTATTCATCTCAGAAAGAGACTTAGATGCAGACTTGACATTACCAGCATACTCGTTAGTAGCAACAGCAGCGTCACTAAGGTTTGACATCTTCTTAGCAGAGTCAGCCATATTGCGCATACCATCACCTAAGCTTTTAATTAAATCTGGGCCTACTTTGGCATCAGCTAGCATTTTATCCATTTGTGCTGAAGCACCAGTCGCTTGCGGCACTGCTTTTCTAGGCGCAGCAGCAGGACCATCATAATCGTCTGCTAACTCCGGATAAACCTTTGCCCAATCTGGCTCTGCGTGCTTCGGTTCGAAAGCACTAAGAAAGAAAATAACTGCCTCTGTGGTGAGACCAACCCCAAGCATTAGGGCTGCACCCGGCATGTGCAGAATTTTAAACATCGCTCCCACGATTACAACTGCAGCTCCTATTCCATAAATTTTCGGCATTATAGTGGAATAGAGAAGCTCCTGAAATCCGCCTTTTTTGCTCATTGTAATAATATTTAGGTTAGTAATTTATTCGTTATTGATTTATTAAAATTCGTACCCTGATGATCTTCCAAGATACGTCATTGCGCATCTAAATCCTATAGATGCTCTTGTGGTGTCCTGGTGCTCATATGAACGAGTACCAGTTTCAAGATAGTAAGCAATATCTTTCCATGATCCTCCTCTGATAACTTTGAAAGGCACGTTATCATCAAAATACGTAGGATTCAAGTCCCAGGTTAATGGCATTGCAGATGGATTGTAAGCATCTTCACACCACTCAGCCACATTACCAGCCATGTCATATAATCCATATTCATTGGCGAAGTATGTACCTATTGGAGATGTATATGCATAACCATCATCAAAATAATTTCCACGTCCTGGCTTAAAGTTTGCCAACAGACAACCTTTAGCATTTCTTATGTAAGGATTCCCCCAAGGATATTTTGCCATATCTCTTCCGCCTCTTGAAGCATATTCCCATTCAGCTTCTGATGGTAGTCTAAAGTTCGGCATAATTGGAAGACCCACACTCGCTCGGTAATCATTCAAGTACTGGGTTCTCCACTCAGAGAAATATTTTGCGGAATTCCAATCAACACCAACCACTGGATAGTCATCAAAAGCTGGGTGAGACCAATAGTATACAACTAATGGATCGCCCATGTGGTGGGTGTAGTCTCTTGTCCACACAGTGGTATCAGGCATTAAGTCAGCTATTGAGTAACCAGTAGGCAAATCAATTTCTGAGCTTTCCTGAAGATTCTGGGTAAACTGTCGGTATTCATTATTGGTGATTTCAGTATCATCCATAAAGAAAGCTCCGATAGTAACTTGTTTGTTGAAATTTATTTGAGTCGCAGCAACATCTTCGTCTGCTTGACCCATATGAAAAGTTCCAGATGGAACTGAAACCATACCGTAAGGTCTGGTCATTTCCCATCCCTGTCTGTCGGGAGCTCCAATTAGCTCACCTTTGTCGCCTTGATCTCCGCCGAAAAGCCCACATCCCGATAGGATTATTGCACAGCAAAGA
>CAZWLS010000442.1:0-2343 GCA_964634415.1 uncultured Roseivirgaceae bacterium
ATGGGAAGTATGAAAGACTTGCTTGGCATGATTCCAGGTATGGGAAAGGCTATCAAGGATATTGACATAGATGATGATTCACTTAAACCAATAGAGGCAATTATCAAGTCAATGACCCCAAAAGAACGTACACAACCTGAAATACTTAATGGTAACAGAAAACAAAGAATAGCGAAGGGTAGTGGGACATCTATTCAGGAAGTAAATCAACTGCTTAAACAATTTGAGCAGATGAGAAAGATGATGAAGATGATGAATAAGTCAGGAGGGAAGCGAGCGCTAGCGAATATGCTAGGAGGAATGAAATAACAATAATGGTTTTAACCGTTATTTTGTATTAACACCATTAACGCAGCAATTAGTACTGGTGTTATTGCTCCAATTATCACAATAAATAATGTAGAAGCAAAGCTTATAGCAATGTGTTCATATTTTCGGTAAGCAGAAAATGTGACAATTATCATTACAATCAGTACGAATACATTTGTGACTATAGGAACTTTAAAAAAAAGGCCAATGATCGCAGCAATAGTTGCATGTCCAATTGAGAATGAATGAACTGCCATATGTTCAACCGTATTTCTTTTGGAAAAGAATGCCCTAGATACAAGACTCATCGGGACAATACTGAATAGCCATACAAACTTAAAATAATCACGTATGTTCCTTCCAATTGCTAATCCGAAAGAATACGTAGCTTTTTCAACATTGTCGGCGTTTTTTGAAGGCCAGTCAACAAATGACTCTACTAACAAATAAACAGACACAATTAATATTGCATAGCTTATTGGATTAAATACACCTTTTCTTTTGCCATCTAGATATTCATTTATCATTCGCCCAGGAGCGACTGTTAAATGGTAGATATTGAAAAATATGCCTCTATCTATAGTTGTAAATCCATTGACGACGTCTGTGACTAATGTGCCAAATGAAAGATTTGTGGTATTCGCTTTTTGTCCACAATTTGGACAGAACTTCCCCTCAAATTCTTCTTTACAATTTAAGCACTGCATTATCTAGCGATAAGTGACTGCCTTTATTGCTTCTATTGTTCTAGAAACATTTGGAAGTACTTCGTCGATTAATGTTGGAGCGTATGGCAAAGAAACATCCTTATTGGTTATTCTATGTATTGGAGCATCCAGCCAGTCGAAAGCATTTCGTTGAACGTGATGGCTGATCTCTGAGGAAATTGACGCAAGGGGCCATGCCTCTTCTACAATTACCAAACGATTAGTTTTTTTAACCGATTCAACAATGGTATGATAGTCAATTGGTCTTACTGATCTAAGATCAATAACTTCTGCTTGTGTCCCTTCTTTTGCTAATTCATCAGCAGCTTGATTTGCTACCTTCATCATTTTGCCAAAAGAAAGCAGTGTTACATCAGACCCTTCTCTAACTACGTTAGCTTGTCCTATTTCGAGCAAGTATTCCTCTTCTGGTACTTCACCACGATCTCCATACATAAGCTCTGACTCCATGAAGATAACTGGGTTATCATCTCTAATCGCTGATTTTAGGAGGCCTTTAGCATCATATGGATTGGAAGGAACTACTACTTTTAGACCTGCAGTATTTGCATACCAATTTTCAAAATTTTGAGAGTGCTGCTGACTAAGTTGACCAGCATTACCAGTAGGCCCTCTAAATACTATTGGAACGTTGTATTGTCCACCTGACATTGAAAGCATTTTAGCAGCACTATTAATAACCTGATCTATTGCGACCAGAGAGAAATTGAAAGTCATGAATTCAATGATTGGTCGTAAACCGTTTACTGCAGCTCCAACTCCAATTCCGGCAAACCCTAACTCGGCAATAGGGGTGTCAATTACTCGCTTAGCACCAAACTCATCCAACATGCCTTGACTTACCTTGTAAGCGCCGTTGTATTCAGCTACTTCCTCACCCATAAGAAAGATGTTTTCATCTCTTCTCATCTCTTCACTCATTGCTTCGCCAAGCGCTTCTCTGAATTGAATTTCTCTCATAGTTAGATTATGTTTTTAGGTGTGCTAAATTAATGATGAATACGTGATTAATTGAGAATTAATTCTTGTTTTTACGCCTTTTGATTAGACATAAAAAAAGCCCTACCGTATGGTAGGGCTTTATATTTTTAAAAGGTGTTAATTACTTAACAGCCTCGTTTACTGCGTCAGCGAAGTTCACAAACTCAAGATCATTCAATGCCATGTCCTTGTAAGAAGGCTCAGCATCAACTGCTTTCTTAAGATTAGATCCAACACTAGCAGCATTGTTTTGTCTTGCTGCAGAAACTGCAAGTAGGTAGTAAGCATCTGCTCTATCAACTTGATTGAACTCAGCATCTGCCAT
>CAZWLS010000443.1:0-2340 GCA_964634415.1 uncultured Roseivirgaceae bacterium
TGGTTTGAAAAATGAATACATCGCCATTAAACTATCGAATGGTAGAGTGAGGAAAATCACTCAACTAATGGGGAATGCCGAAGGTATTTTAGCGGCTATAAAATGAAAAAGCCACCTATAATTAGGTGGCTTCTTAGCTACTTTATTCTTTTCTAGAATCTTAAACTCAAACCAAGAAGAAAGTTTCTCCCTGCTTGCGGGTAGTAATTGTTTTGTTGATATAATTGATCATCTCCATAGTAGTATCCCCAGGTATATCCATTCGAAGAATACTCTTCATCAAGTACATTGTTAACCAACAATGAAATGCCAAGATTCTTAACATCTCCAAAAGAGAAATCATAAGCAATTCTAATATCATTGGTTAAGTACGAATCTATTGCTCTGTTATCATTGGAAGTGTTGTCTAAGAACTGCTTCCCTACGTATTTAGTCAAAAGTTGGAGTGTAAACCCATCTATCGGAGAATAGCTGATATCACTAGCGCTAATTACGTTTGGTGAGAACGAAATATCAGAATCTTTGTGTTCGATTTCACTAAAGCTTGCAAACACAATTTCCGAGAAGCGATCAATTTTATTTCTGCTGAGTGTAAGGTTTGCAGACCAAACCAAATCATCTGTCAGCTTATAGGCTCCTGCCAATTCAATACCCATTCTAAAGCTTTTTGGAACATTCACTCTTATGGGTGCTCCTACATCATTGACAGCTCCTGTCACAACCAATTGATTTTCATAATTCATGTGATAGAAGTTAGCTTCATATGAAAATTTGGAACCATTAGATCTAATTCCAATTTCGATATTTTTCAATGTTTCATGTTCAGGTTCTGTTCCATCGTTAGCATCAATAAAATCTGATCTCACGGGTTCTCTGTTACCAATTGCATAGGACGCATAAACATTTGTTGAGTTGTTAAGCGCGTATGTTAATCCGAATTTAGGATTGAAGAATGTGAAATCCGTATCTACATCGTAGGCCTCTCTGTCGCTATCTAAGCCGTCAGTCTGGTAGTTGATAGTTCGGATTTGAGCATCTCCAAATAAGTTTAACTTATCATTCAGTTGATAATTCACTTTTAGGAAAGTATTGAAGTCTGTTTTCACTCCATTGCCTTCATAATATCTATCTCTGATATCGACATCACCAGCAAATTGTGCCCAAATGATTTCTCCGAAATGATCACCATCGTATTTGTTCCATGCTCCACCAAAAGTCACATCCCATTCATCCTGGTTGTAGTTCAATGAGTAAGTAGTACCGTAGAAGTGATTATCTAGCCAACGTCTTCTTACAATGTCTGAGTTTGTTATGGTTTCTGTACCAATTACAACGTTTGACAATCCATAGTCTACTAAATCATCATCTTCTCTAAACTGCTCAAAGAACCCTCTACCTCTGGTGTAGTGAAGTGCTCCAGAAAAATTGAGTGTCTCTGATATACTGTGTCCAATGTGTAATTGGTAATGATCTTGACGATAATTATCAACTTCGTTATCATAGAGATAGTAGTTGAAAGATCTTCCAGAATTTCTCAAATTATTTAATTGAGCTTGCGTGGAATATTCACCTCCAAAATCAATTAATTCTTGAATATCATCAGCATTGCCAGTCAATCTTGCTTCCGGAGTACCGTACCATGCTTGTTGCGTAATTTCTTGCCCTCCAAAGATTACAGCTTTTATCATGGTTTTTTCGCCATATCTGCCACCAGATAAATAATAGGATTTTAGATCAGCTGCTGATCTGTCAATAAACCCATCTGAAATAATACGCGAAAGGCGAGCTTCGAAATTATACACGTCATTCATTAGACCTGTATTGTAAGTCACATTGTTTTTCCAAGTATTGAAGCTGCCTACAGAGTTGTCCGTTTGAAAAAAGGCATCTTTAGAAACATTATTTGTTTTCAAGCTAACAGTTGCGCCGAATGCGGCTGCACCATTTGATGACGTTCCAACACCCCTTTGAATTTGTACGCTATTCAAGGAAGATGAAAGATCAGGCATGTTTACCCAAAAAACTCCATGCGACTCTGAGTCATTTACAGGGATGCCATTGATCGTAACATTGATTCTAGTAGCGTCGCTTCCGCGAATGCGTAACCCTGTGTATCCGATTCCTGCACCAGCATCCGAAGTTGTAACAAGAGATGGTGTGAAGTTTAATAGTATTGGTAAATCTTGACCAAGATTTCTTTCCCCCAACTCCTTCTTATCAACTGTAGTATAGGTAGTAGGTGTTTTTTCATTTGCCCTTGTCGAGTAAACCGTGACATCATCCAATTGCACAGTTTTGAGACTGTCTTGTCCGAAGGCAAGGCTTGTAGGGAAAGAGTGT
>CAZWLS010000444.1:0-2324 GCA_964634415.1 uncultured Roseivirgaceae bacterium
TGATTAATTTGACATGTTCTTCGTTTGTATTCTATTTGAAAATGATTGAGTCTTTTACTAGATACGGCAAGTTTTGATTTCGTTGAGCGATGTTGACCTCCACGAGAATTAAAAGACTATCTCCACCAGCCAATCGTTCGTTAGACAAGGAGTTGGATGCTCTTCCATTAATTATTACACTGTAATCCGAAGCATCATCTTTGCCTAAAGCAATCTCTGAAAACTGAACCGCTTCATCGTTGGGGTTATAAACCGTAAGGCGCTGAGTACTACTTCTCCTCTCAGAAAGTAATGTGTCGAACGCAACAGAGTCATTGCTAAAAACAAGCGACAAAGAAGGATCAAAAGAAACATCTTCACTTTGGGTAGAACACCCCATCCAGATTACGATGGCCAATATGATTAATAGCGAATTTCTCATTTGGAGTTTAACGGCCTATTCCGCTTCTTCTTTCATCATCTCAGCATTTTCTGCAATTCTGAGTTGCTCAACAAACTCCTCAATGTCACCATTCATTACATTGGGAAGATTAAATACCGATAAACTAATACGATGATCTGTTACACGACCTTGTGGATAATTATAGGTCCTAATTTTGTCGGATCGATCACCAGACCCTACCATACTTTTCCGTTGGCTACTTATTTCAGCATTATGTTTTTTAAGTTCCATTTCATAAAGTCTGGATCTTAAAACTTTCAATGCTTTATCATAATTGGCATGTTGAGACCTTCCATCTTGACATTCTACAACCAAGCCAGATGGTGCATGTGTAAGTCTAACTGCAGATTCCGTTTTGTTGATGTGCTGACCACCCGCACCTGATGCTCGAAACGTATCTTTTCTAATGTCGCCCATATTTAACTCTACATCAACTTCCTCTGCTTCTGGCAATACAGCAACCGTAGCTGCTGAAGTGTGAACTCTTCCTTGAGACTCTGTCGCAGGAACGCGCTGGACTCTGTGGACACCTGATTCAAACTTAAGTTTAGCATATACATCTTCACCTTCAACTGACGCCACAATTTCCTTATACCCTCCGGCAGTTCCCTCATTAAAATTCAATACAGAAAAATTCCACTTCTGATCTTCTGAATATGACTTATACATTCGAAATAAGTCGCCTGCAAAAATTGATGCTTCGTCTCCTCCGGTACCTGCTCGTATCTCCAAGATTACATTTTTACTATCATTCGGATCTTTAGGAATAAGTAAGATTTTTAGGTCCTCCTCTAAAGATTCAATTTGAGGTTCAAGCTCGTCAATTTCAGCCTTGGCCATATCACGAAACTCAGGGTCTTTTTCATTGCTCAAGACTTCTTTCGCACTTGCTAGATTGCTGGTGGCATCTGTATACTCTTTATATTTAACAACTATCTTCTCGAGGTCTTTGTATTCTTTATTGAGCTTGCCAAACTTCTCCATATCCGTTACAATGTCCGGCTGTACGATCAGTTGACCTACTTCTTCAAAACGATGTTTGATTTCCTCCAGTTTCTCTATCATCCGCTATGCAATTTGGGGGGTAAAGTTACGCTTTCATCATTACTTAGCTTAGCTCCTTATATCTGAAGCAGTCAATAGTATGGTCATTTACCATACCTATAGCTTGCATGTGTGCATAGATCGTTGTCGATCCTAGAAATTTGAATCCTCTTTTTTTAAGGTCTTTTGAAAAGTTATCCGATTCTTTGGTTGTAACGGGAACTTCAGACATTTTTTCCCAAGTATTAATAATTGGATTTCCTCCAACAAATTGCCAACAATAATTATCAAAAGATCCAAACTCTTTTTGTACTTCAATAAATCTATTTGCATTGTTGATTGTAGCTTCAATCTTCATTCTGTTTCTAATAATAGAAGAATCCAGCAATAATTCTTCAACCATGCCTGCTCCATACTCGGCTACCTGAAGAAAATCGAAATCTGCAAATGCATTTCTATATCCTTCGCGCTTTTTAAGTATTGTGGCCCAACTAAGTCCCGCCTGGGCACTTTCAAGTACCAAAAATTCAAAATGCCTTCTTTCATCATGAACAGGAACACCCCATTCTTCATCATGATATTTTACATATTCTTCAAAAGAGTTGGCACACCATTCACATCGCGTTTGCATACTTATACTAAATTGGGTCAATAATGAGTTGAGATTTTATAAAATTAGCATTTTAGTATTCAAATATGCGCGCTACTATTTCGACATTTTTTCTTTGCCTTTTTTTACTTCTAAAAGGTCAAACACCAATCTATGATTTCGTGTCTTTCAATAAGACAATAACAGTTCCAGCTAGCTTGAATAGCGAAAGAAGTGCCGTGATTTTTT
>CAZWLS010000445.1:0-2310 GCA_964634415.1 uncultured Roseivirgaceae bacterium
TGTTACCGGTAATCCGCTAAATTCAAAATATGAAATAAGCTTGATTTATTCCAGCGCAAAAAGAGAATTCCAGGTCTTCACCACCTGGGGATCAAACCTGGAACTCTATAATTTCAGCCATTAAGTGCTTGATAGCTAACTATCTGATGACCATCCGGATAGGATTGATTGTACAGCATTTTCAATTTGCTCGTTATTGTATAATTACCAAACAATCGTATTCCTTCACCAAGAATGATTGGATTGATTTTCAAACGAATTTCATCGATAAGTCCATTCTGCATTAACCATCCTGCAAACATCCCTCCACCGCATAGATAAATGTCGCTACCGATATCCTTCTTTAGTTGATTGACACGTTCTATTTCTAATGGCACCACTTCAACTTTTTCCCCTAGCTTCTTAGCAGGCAATCCATTAGAAAATACATAGTGATCCATATTTGGGTAAGCGGTATCACCTGGTTTCATACCAAATTGATATCCAAATTCATAAGTATTTCTCCCCATGATTACTGTATCAAATGATTCCAAATCATAGGAATACTGATCAACAAATTCTCCTTCCACTTCAAACATGCTGATATCATCATTTTTGCCAGCAATATATCCATCTAAGGATGTTGCAACGTAGTAGATAATTTTCCTCATGGCTTTCAAACTTGTTTGGTTTTCCACTTGCCTCGCCTGAACAGTACAATTGCAATTACAGCATAAAGACTGTGACAAAAAGCAATACAAAAAAATGCACCATTTGGCCCCCAGTCATAGACAATAGACAAAACGTAAGCCATTGGAATCTGGATTAACCAGAATACAACAAGATTGATCCAAAGAGGTGTCATAGTATCTCCAGACCCATTAAACGCTTGTCCGATTACCATTCCGTAGGCAAAGAATATATATCCAAAACATATAATTCTGAGTGCACTTATAGCTGTCTCCAACACAACACCCGACTGGTTAAACACGGCTAGCACTTGATCTGAGAAAATTGAAAAAATGGTTGCCACTATTATTAAGAAAATGGTGTTCCACTTAGCTGTTCTCCAGACTGAAGTTTCAGCTCTCTCCGGACTTTTAGCCCCAAGATTTTGCCCAACCAACGTGGCTGCAGCATTTGCCATTCCCCAAGAAGGAAGCAGCGTGAAAACAATTACCCTAAATGCCAATTGATATCCAGCGACTGAATCAGTGCCGAATTCGGCTATGATTCGAACAAGAAAGAGCCAACTTAAGGTTTCAACCAAAAACTGACCGATTCCTGCGGACCCTATCTTGATTATTTCGATTAAGGTTTTAATCCGAATCACGAAGTTTTTGATCGTGAGCTTAATCAATGAGCTTCCATTGAATATATGTGCCAACTGATAAATGACTCCAATAGTACGACCTGTGGTTGTAGCAACAGCAGCCCCCTCCACTCCCATGGCAGGAATCGGACCGAGACCGAAAATGAACAATGGGTCCAAGACCATATTCAAACAATTAGCCAGTAGAAGCGATTTCATTGCAATGGAAGCATTGCCTGCACCTCTAAAGATGCCATTGATTAGAAATATCAGGATTATACTGAGATTGCCAGCATACATTATTTTGGTGTAGCCGACTCCCTCTTCAATCAGATCTGATTCTCCGCCCATCAAACGAAGAATATCATCAGCAAAAATGAAACCGAAAACGCCAAAAAAGATGCCAACGCCGATGGATAGAACAATCGCCTGAAAACTAGCATCTGCGGCCCTACTCAATCGCTTCTCACCCACTCGTCTTGCCACTATAGCCGTGGCAGCCATGCTCAAACCTACTGCTAATGAGTAAATTATCATTAAGGGTGTTTCTGTCAAAGCAACAGTAGCTATTGCATTAACGCTTATTCGAGAAACAAAAATCATATCAACAACTGCAAATAATGATTCACCAACCATTTCAGCAATCATTGGAATCGAAAGCAAAATGATCGCTCGATTAATGCTTCCCGTTGTAAATTCTGTTTCTTCACCTTTTAGTGCAGAAACAAAGAGTTTATAAACTCTGGATATAGAGAATGATTCTTTCGTCATTTCTAAAATGAAATTAAAATGTGACGGCAAATGCCTCAAAACAGCACTGCCTTGAAATTGTAAAGAGAAATACGGATAGTTGAGATACCCTGCCTTGGGGTTACCCTCTTATTCTTGAGGGCGTATTATTAACAATCTCCACGAATAGAATCATAAGAATGCAATAGTAGCACATTTTTTCAATTATGGAGGTTGAGATTTCCGAATTTTCGAACAATAAAATTAGATTTCTTTGTTTCCTTCAAAAT
>CAZWLS010000446.1:0-2273 GCA_964634415.1 uncultured Roseivirgaceae bacterium
TACACTCTTTCCCTACACGACGCTCTTCCGAGGCGATCCAGGGAGAGAATAAGTCAAGAGCGATTGAAGCGGAAGCTCAGCTTGAGCTTCCGCTTCAATCGCTCTTGACTTATTCTCTCCCTGGATCGCCTCGGCCTCGTACTCTGCAACGGATATACGCTTTTGAGCTTCTGCTTTCTTTCTACCCTCTTCACTCAAGGCGTTTTCATTCGCAATCTGTACGGCCTTCTCTCTTTCTGCTTTTGCCTCTCCTAAACTTGCTTGAGTCTCCAACCCGGCAATCGCTACCCTCTTAGATGCTTCCGCATCTTTTACCCCTTGCTCCGATTCGGCTACTTCATTCGCAACCTGCACATCTTTCTCCTTGCTAGCTTTCGCCTCTCCCATCGCTCCAGATGCTTCCTGTTCTGCCACCTCTACCCTTGCTTTGTTCACAGCTTCAGCAGCAGCCTTCTGACCAATTGCCTCGATATAGCCTGACTCATCTGTAATATCTTTGATGTTTACGTTGATCAGCTCCAAACCAATTTTATTAAGCTCGGATGCTACGTGCTTATTAATCAACTGAAGAAACTGTTCTCGATCTTTATTGATTTCTTCAATTGAAAGAGTAGCAATCACCAATCTCAACTGACCAATGATGATATCTAATGCTTGTGTTTTTACTTCTTCATCTTCAAGACCCAAAAGCCTCTCAGCAGCGTTAAGCATGATGCCTTGTTCTGTAGAAACACCGACGGTAAAGGTACTTGGTGTATTGATACGAATATTCTGCTTTGATAAAGCCCCTTGAAGATCTATGTCTATTGGGATAGGACTCAGATTCAGAAATGAATAATCCTGAATGATCGGTAGAATAAAGGCGCCTCCTCCGTGTACACACCTCGCACTTTTTGAGCCGCTAACTTTTCCATAAACTACCAAAATTTTGTTGGAAGGACATCGCTTGTATCGTGCGATGAAAATGAGCAACAGCAGCGCCATAACAAGAATTATGACACCAAATACACTGGTTATAAACTCCATTTAACTTTCTTCATTATAAGGTTCAACGACTAATTTATTATCTACCAAGTCAAAGACAATCACCTTCGATCCGGTATCAATTTTATCTGCATGTGATATAGCTCTTACAATCTTTAATCTTTCCTGGATCATCACTTCTACTTGCCCTTCACCTTCTCCTTTCGGTGGAATTCCTAAATACACTTTTCCAACTTTTCCAATGGCATTGGAAAGCTGAATGTTTCCACTTGACTCCCAGTTTTTGAGACGCTTCAGTATATAAATGCTGCCGACATAAGTCACTAAGCCGGCAAGAACAGCAAGCGCCAATACAATCCACTGATCAAAAACGGTAAAATCATTTGCCAAGTAGCCAGTCCAGCCGCCAACACAAAAGAAGCCTACTAAGGAATTGAATGAGAAAAAATCAAGACCAACATCGATCTCATCGATATCGAATCCAATAATATTGAATAGGATGATTAACCCTAGCAATCCGCTAGAGATGGTAGCGACATACCAATACAATTCTACCATAGTGGTTTATTAGCGATAGTTGTACAAGTGATTAACTTATAAGAAGCTCTAACAATTTCAGACATAATGTCCTTAGCAATTATATTTTATATCTGGCTGAATCCAAATAATAATCGAGCGTTTATGGTCTAAGGTCGGATTATTAGTTGAGTGGATTGCTTAATTCATCAGGGTTGGTCCGATATGGGCTTTTGAAATAATAGAGGTTCTTGTAAAAAAGGTAGATCTGAAATGAAAAGACGATAATATAGATTAGAAGGAAATATAGATTCCTGGAAAAATTGAAATATGGCATTCCAATTGAACTTAAATAAAGGAAGAGTATTGTGATGTTTAAAATAAAAGAACAGCCTGTCAAAATATTTTCTGAGGTCTTTTGAACACTAAATAGCGGTGAAGACCTAATTGGGTTGGAGGTAGAATATTTCCCGCAAATAATATCGTGAGTTAAATCAAACTCCGAAAGAATAAATGATCTAATCCAGTAGATTTTTGATTCATGTAAAGCCATCGCAAAACCTTGCTTCTTCACTATAATTAGCATAAGGCTACCAAAAAAAGACAATACCAAGACAAGCAATAAGATTACCATAAACATTTCATGAGTCAGTTTCCCAATCTCGAAATCCTTCAGTTGAGACAAAAGGAAACCTAATGATGCTAATAATACAGTGAAGAAAAAAGCTAAGTGACGGGATCGGAGATTTTCATGATGTCTGATATGATTGACC
>CAZWLS010000447.1:0-2259 GCA_964634415.1 uncultured Roseivirgaceae bacterium
GAGCGCATGTTCAAGTAAGTAAAATAGATGAATCCTCTGCTCTAATTGAAAACATCTTGGATAGCTCATTAGACATGGGCAAGAAATCATCTTCCATTAACGATGCTGCAAAACGAGGTGTTGATAAGAGTAAATCAGGTGCACAAATAGTATCTAATGTTTCTCAAAGTATCAACGACATCATAAGTTTTTCATCCGCCACCAATGATTCTATGAATAAGCTCACGGAGCGATCAACTGAAATAAAGCGTGTTTTATCTGCTATTACAGAAATCGCATCTCAAACCAACCTTTTAGCATTAAATGCGGCCATTGAAGCTGCTCAAGCAGGAGATGCCGGGAGAGGATTTGCCGTAGTTGCAGAAGAAATAAGAAAATTGGCTGAAGATTCAAGAAAGTCTGCAGGAGAAATTGAAGAAATAATTACAGGAGTTACTAATGATACTGAAAATACGGCAAAGATGATGAGCGAAATGACTGCAGCAATAGAAAAAGGTGCCGAATCTTCCAGTATGATTTCTGATGTATTGAACGAAATTACCGAAGCATCCTCGCAGACGCTTATACAATCCGAAAAAATCTTAAAATCAAGCGGTGAACAATCCGATAAAATAAGGGAGGTTGTAAATATCATCGAATCTATTGTAGTCGTATCCGAAGAAACTTCTGCAGGTACAGAGCAAATCGCAGCGTCCTCATCAGAGCTCTCTGCCGGAATGAATAGCTATCAGGAAAAATCTCAGCTACTTAACGAAATAGCAGAAAAACTTCAAAGCAATCTTGATTACTTCAAACTCAAGGAATAGCTACAGCAAACTTTTATTTTGTCAAGAAAAGATCGATACCTTCTTTTTTGAATTTGTCTTGAATATTGGCGTGTAATTTTGAATAAGTACTGGGCATCATTTCTGGTGAATCCGTATACGCGTTCAATTGATATGAAACATGCCTTTCATTAAGACTTGTCTGTAAAACAAATGGTTCTTTACTGACATTCACACCATCAGTAGCAACAGCAGCTTCAATTAGTAACTCATGCACTTTTGTCCATGGAACTTCATACCCAATGGTAACAGAAGTATTTAGTATCAAACCAAGCGCTTTACTACTACTTGTATAGTTAACCGTATGCCCGGTCAATATTGATGAATTGGGTACAGTTATATCCTCATTTTTGATAGTTCTTACTCTTGTAACTAACAATGTTTTTTCAACAACTACACCTGCCACCTCTCCGATTTTAACATGGTCACCAATTCGAAATGGACGCATATAGGTAATTACCAGACCAGCAACGCCATTAGCGACTGCAGAAGTTGAACCAAAAGCAACCATCAATGCTAGAAATATCGAAACTCCTTTAAAAATATCTGATTCCGATCCTGGTAGGTATGGATAAACGACAACAAGCATAAATGAATAGACTAGCACTTTACCCAATCTATATGTGGGTATTGCCCAATCTGAATAAAAACCAGGTAGCTTGAGTGTACCACTCTCCACTTCAGTGGCGATAAACCTCATAAACTTCACTAAGTATACGGTAATCAGATATATAACCGCAATTGTGAATAAGTTGGGCAGGTAATTCCAAAACCCATACCAAGCATTTTGTGCGGGACTAAGTATCCAGTCGATCAAATTCTGAGCCCACCCCCTGGTAAATGGAAATAGACCAAATATAAGAGGCAATGAAAGGTAAAATACCAAGGCATAAATCGCCCATTTCAAAATGGACATAATTCGAACGGCAATATCCAAATGAAGAGATGGAGTCAAAATTTCAAAATTCCTGATTTTGAAGCCAGTAAAGTACTTACTCTTATTAACTACCATCCAACCTTGTATGCCATTTACTAAACGCCTTAAAAAGTGGAGTACCAACACCACACCACCCAAAATCAGAAAAACAAGCCCAATCCTTGCTGCTACATTTTCAATATTGCTTTTATTTCGAGACTCTTGAATAAATTCAGATATTTTTTCCTTGTATGCGCGAGCTAATGATCTCTTTGTTTCTCCCTGCATCCAAAGAGCATCCCAATCAGAAATACTCGTCAATATTAAATTTCTATACATCACATCGAGAGTTCCATCATGTTCTTCCACATATAAGGAATCAGGAAAAAACAAATCATCTCGAATTAAGATTTCTATCTTCTCAGTAACATTTGAAGCTCTTTGCTTGGATTGTATAGGACCTAGACTTGTATAGATAGTAAACAAAGAGTCTTGCAGAGGATTTACCACATGCCCGCT
>CAZWLS010000448.1:0-2259 GCA_964634415.1 uncultured Roseivirgaceae bacterium
ATATTGGCTTGATTGAATTTTAATGGTTCCAGATGTTGATTCAATTAAACGTTTATCTCCTTCAAAGCGTGCATCGAAGAAGCCTTCTGGTGGAATGGGCGGAAGACTAAATGACACGTTGTCATCTTGTATTACACCACCTAAATAGAGTGTTTGGTTGCCAAGATTGGCATCTTGGATATTAATTTCGACAAATGTACCATTAGAATTCGGTTGGTATACTATTGCCGGAGTTCCAGTTTTACCTGCATTAGTTGAATTACAGTCGAGCGTTACTTCACCTGCTCCGCTTGTCATCACCCAATATCCATTGCCTTGATGAAGAGAGTCTACAGCTACATAGCCGTTGTCGAAGCCGAAAAGTGTTCCGGAGACCATAACATCATTTGGATCTGATATCGAAGTAGCAGCCATATTACAGCTAGGTCCGGAAAATAGCTGCCAACCATCAGAGAAGCTGAAAGTAAGGGTGTCTATAGGAATTCCTGTTATTATCTGGATACCAGAAGTATCTGTCTCAGCCCAATACCCATGACCGACATTCATTTCACTTTCTAAGATATAACGAGAGCCATCCCAGAAGAAAGGCGGTTGCAACAAAGGAATGTCTGCAAATACAGAATCGTATGCTGTATTCAGGGGCTGAATTGGTAGACCCTTCAATTGCCAGGAAATATCCATTGCTAAAGAAAAACTGGGTGGAGGAAAACTACCAGTTAAAGATTTACTGTATCCTTCAAGGTAAACACGCATCAGATAAGGTTCATAGGCATGTCGATTGATGGCACTTTGTAAAACAGAAGCATCACTTAATCTTGCTAAAGATTCAAGTGATTGGATATGCAATTGCCAGGGAGAATCTATTGCTATTTCTAGATCCCTCAAATCATCAGGGTCAGTTGGTGGAGAATTGGTTTTTTCGTTATACAAAATAGAATAATCCTCTGCTGTATCGTAATAAAGCTGCTCGAAAATTTCGATGGCTTCGTCTTTTCCATACCCATCTTTTGCCAAAGCTAAGGCTAAATCTAAAAGGATATGAATGCCTGTCTGTTTAACCACTTCGGGGTAGGTCAAGAGATCGATATCATCCGGGAGAATAATGCTAGATTGTATTTCTGACATGTACTGAGATGGTGAGTTTTTAAATCTTGTTAGAGCATTTTGAGTGTCTAAATTTGCTTCAAAATCACCTAGGGTACGGGTTTTCAATAAATCTATGTCATCAGCAATTTGACCTGACTGTGCATGTACAGAAATATTATACAGAGGAAGCAGTAGTAAGATGAACATCAAGAAAATGACTCTCTTAACCATTGAAATTACCAATTTAAATGTGATTTTTTATCAGTTCTCATCAAATAAAAAGGGATGCGGATCGTCTTGTACTACAGATAAGACCCTTCTTGGAAGTCGTCGCACAGTATTGACCTGGCGGTCGTACTCTAAAGGTGTTTCAACCGCAGGGAAGATAAAATATGGTTTTCCAAGCTCGTCAGGATTATTGCTATCCTCTTCATGAGTCTCCCTTGTCAGTATGTGTCCTAGCTCATGAGCTAGGTTGTGGGGCAAGAAATGTGGACCAATGTATATGTAAGAGAACATGTTTTCAGCATAGTCGCTAAATATAGAGTTGTTCTTATAAGCTGTGAATGATAGAGCAAAGATACGGCTATTGGCATCTTGGTTACGAATCTTGGGGCCGAAAAATATGTAAACGGTATCAGTATTCGCGTTAAGGGAGTCATTGTATGCAGAAAAGACATTCCAAATGTCATCATTTTTATTTATTTCGCTAGAAATGTTCGCTACCTTATCTAAAAATATATCGATTCCCGCAGAGTTCTTAATTTCTTTCAAGACTTGTGTTTCGCCTTCCTGTTTTTCAAGCCTTATGCAAGCCGGCGCCCAAGCATTAGCCGCCCTCTGAATATATAGGTCAATGACTTCGTCAGTGATCATTGGACCTCTACCATAGTGATCAGGAGCACTAGAAGTGAAATTTTCGCCTACGTCTTCATAGAATTGAAGTGATCTTGTGTTGTCGGAAAAAATTTCACCTTGTATGTATTTAGAATAGGATTCTTCGAAAGCTCGGCTAAAATTGATGTACGGTTCGCTTTCTACACCCGGCAAATGACTTTCGCAGTTTGATGCACAATTAAATACCTTATCGCCGGCTCCAGTAGCTCCTAAGCCCATGCCCTGGTCTAGAAATGGCTCTAAAAAAGTGACCGCTTGATATTTTATAACCTTAAT
>CAZWLS010000449.1:0-2243 GCA_964634415.1 uncultured Roseivirgaceae bacterium
CTATCTATTAGAAAAATACAGGATCTTTATACCACCGGGAAGCGTTTTTGGCAGTGAAGGAAAATCATTTGTAAGACTTTCATTGTGCAGCTCTCAAGAAATGTGGCAAGAGGTAATCAAACGAATAAAGAAAAAGCAGGCATGAAAACGAATCCAATCGAATTATTTACACAAAACAAACCGGTAGTAATCTCCGGACCCTGTAGCGCCGAATCAGAAGAGCAGGTGCTTGCAACGTGCAAGCAAGTAGCAGAGTATGATAAGGTCAATGTACTTCGAGCAGGGATTTGGAAGCCAAGAACACGACCTAATAGCTTTGAAGGAATGGGAGCAGAAGCTTTGCCATGGCTAGTAAGAGCAAGAAAGGAAACAGGATTACCCATTGCTGTTGAAGTTGCCAATTTCAATCACGTATTTGAGTCGCTAAAGCACGATGTTGATATCTTATGGATAGGTGCTCGAACCACGGTAAATCCATTTTCTGTTCAAGAAATTGCAGATGCATTAAAGGGTACAGATGCTACAGTTTTGGTAAAAAACCCAATTAACGCAGATGTAGAATTATGGACCGGAGCACTTGAACGTCTGAATCAAGCCGGGATTTCTAAATTAGGAATGATCCACAGAGGATTTGCCCAACACGGAAAAAGCATATATCGCAATGAGCCTAAATGGCAACTTCCTGTGGAGATGAAACGCAGATTCCCTGATCTCCCATTGGTTTGTGATCCTAGTCATATAAGTGGAAATAGAGATCTACTTCTTTCAGTTTCGCAGCAGGCTCTTGATATGGACTTTGATGGTTTGATGATTGAATCTCATATAGATCCAGCCAATGCATTGAGCGATAAAGCGCAGCAAGTCACACCCGATGCATTGGGTGATCTGTTAGACAGTTTGGTTATCAGAAGACCGAACATCCCCGATGTAGAATTATCGAATAAACTTTCTAGGCTGAGGAGTCAAATCGATCTTATCGATGATGATCTTTTAAAATTACTTGGAGACCGTATGAAAGTAGCTGAGGAGATTGGCTTAGTCAAAAAAGAAAAAGGAGTTACCATTCTACAAACAAACCGATGGGAAGAAATTATTGAGAAAGCTTCAGCGAACGGAGCATTGCAAGGGCTTTCCAAGAAATTTATGATTCGCTACCTAAACGCCATACACCAGGAGTCTATAGATCATCAAAATGATGTGATGAATAAGTCGGAGTTAGAAGAATAAAACATCTGATTGGATTAGGGGTTTTATCTTGCAACCGAATGAAAGAGAAACTCCAAAAGCTAGAAGAAGCCCTCGCTAATTTGCCACTTGGCGATCAGCCTGATAACTTATATGATCCTATTAGATACCTTTTATCGTTGGGAGGAAAGCGATTACGACCGATGCTCGTATTGCTTGGTTATGGGTTAAAAAAAGATGATTATGAATCCATTATCTCACCAGCACTTACTGTAGAGGTTTTTCACAACTTTACACTGATGCACGATGATATCATGGATGAGGCTCCGCTACGAAGAGGTCAGCCTACCGTTCATGAAAAATGGAACCAGACAGTGGCCATTCTAAGTGGCGATACGATGATGGTGAAAGCCTATGATCAATTGCTAGAAGGTCCACATGATTCTCTAGCGGAAGCTGTTAGGAAATTCAATAAGTGTGCAGTTGAAGTATGCGAAGGACAACAACTGGACATGAATTATGAGGAGTATGAAACGGTTACCGAAGATCAGTATATCGAGATGATCAGACTCAAAACGGCCGTTCTGCTAGGCTTTAGTTTGGAGTATGGAGGATTGCTTGCAGGCATGGATGGAGAACAAATGACTCAACTCAACACTATCGGAGAAAAGGCGGGAATTGGTTTTCAATTAATGGATGATCTTTTGGATGTCTATGGAGACCAGGCAAAATTTGGAAAGCAGGTTGGTGGTGATATTGTGTCAAATAAGAAGACCTATTTACTGATAAAGGCATTAGAATTAGCCAATGGTTCTCAAAGAGCTGAAATGGATAAATGGATTGCTGCTAGTGACTTTGATATAAGCGAAAAAGTGAATGCCATAAAAAATATTTATGGGGAACTTGGCATCTTTGAGCTGACACAGCAGAAGATGAATGAGTACTATGATGAGGCTTTTGCGCTACTTGAGAAGATGGAGATTAGAGAAGAAGGAAAGCTGGCGCTAGTTGAGTTTTTTGAAAAGCTTATGAAGCGAGAAAGGTGATTTTTTCTTTTT
>CAZWLS010000450.1:0-1616 GCA_964634415.1 uncultured Roseivirgaceae bacterium
TTTTATTCATAACACCTTTATTGAACATGCAAGTATGTAAAATAAACAAACTTTAACAAGAATTATTGCACGATATTCTGCCTAAATATATAATCATAAATCTATTTGGGACAAGTTTTGCTTTCAATTTTGGATGAAGGCATTTACTTATTTGACTAAAAAGTGAACCTAGGAGTTTTCACAGCCTTACGTCCACCGAATACTAAGTCGGGCAAATCATAACGTATAAACACCTCATGAGAGGTTGGCTCTTTAGCGTCTTGGTCTTTCACGACATAGTCAAAAGAATAGCCTGCTTTTAGTTTATTCCCTTCCAAAAAGGAATATCCTAAAAGAATACTTAATGATTCAGCTCTTCTGAAAGCAAGACCTCCCCACATTTTATCTTGATACATCGCAATTGCACTGATATCATAGGTATATGTATTTAGGTCCGACCTTATCAAAATTGTTGGTTTCAAAACCAAATCCCTTAAGATACCAAACGAAGTTCCTCCCATTAAAATATAATTAGCAGGAATTTTATTACTGGCTTGAGTGCCAAAGTCGAAAGTAGGTTGCAATATATTTTCAACGGACGCACCTATGAAATACTCATTTCTTGACTGAAAATAGACGCCAGCATGTAGATTTGGCTTTAGCTGCGATTCACTTCCTGAAGGAATAAAACTATCTCCTTGATCTACAAATCTGTATCTCGTATTTATGGAAGCAGCGTTTAGCGATGGCATTAATCCAACTGAAATTTTACCGAAACTGAATTCCTTCATGGCAGAAACTGAAATTCTAGCTTGTACTGAATTTAGAGGACCCGTCTGATCATTGGAAACGGAGACCCCAAAGCCAGAAAACGTTGATTTGACTGGAACGACTAACGAAAGCAGTTGAGTGGTAGGAGCTCCCTCTGGGTCAGAAGTTGCATTATATCCTGCCCATTGACTTCTATGATGCGCTGCAACAAAGGCCTGATTATCTGTGCCAACCCATGCCGGATTGAAATAAGACGGATTGAACATGTAATGATTAAAAAAGAAATCATTTTGTCCATATCCTAAGAACGAAATAAAAAACAGTAGTCCAAAAGATGCGATTCTTATGCTACCCTTCATATTCTTTTTTTTAAAGGCCTTGCAGAAATCTTAGGACGCTCAAAGAACATTTAGTGAGGTCACTAAAAAGTTGATTTCTTAGTGTAAGTATAACTCTTACAAACTATATACCCTTATTTCTAAGAAATGTTATTTGCTTCTTTTATATAAACTTCAATCGCACCCGTCATAGAAGGTGCATTTGGAAGAGGCGCTTGAATGTCCAAGATTAAGCTTGCATCTTTAACAGCCTTTGAGGTAGTTGGGCCAAATGCTGCAATACGAGTATTGTTTTGCTTAAACTCAGGGAAATTCTGAAATAATGATTCAATTCCTGAGGGACTGAAAAAAGCAATGATATCATAGGTAACATCATCCAAGTCAGATAAATCAGCCGCTACTGTTCTATAAATTGTAGCCTCAGACCATTCGTATCCATTCTCATTTAAAAAATCAGGAATATGATCCGTTCGGATATCAGAACAAGGAAAAATAAATTTCTCGCTTTTATGTTTTTTAATAACACCT
>CAZWLS010000450.1:1626-2226 GCA_964634415.1 uncultured Roseivirgaceae bacterium
GTTCTCTCTCCTGTGAAAATTTTTCTTTTTCTGATTACAATATACTTCTGTAGGTAATTTGCTGTAGTCTCAGAAATACAGAAGTACTTCATGTCAGTAGGAATCTCGATCTTACTTTCAGTAGCAAGCCTAAAAAAATGATCTACTGCATTTCTACTAGTAAAAATCACTGCAGTGTGATCTAAAATATTCACTTTTTGTTTTCTAAACTCCTTGATGTCAACAGGATCGATATCTATGAATTTGCGAAAATCAATTTTCAAATTGTACTTTTCCGCTAATTTATGATATGGAGAATTCGGATTAGATGGCTCTGGTTGAGATACTAAAATACTCTTTACACTTTTCAAACGCTCTTTATCCGTTACTAAAAGATCATTAGTCGCACTCATTTAAATCTTAGCTTTTTGTGATTATTTTAAGAACCATCCAAGCAAAATAATAACAGGGATGATTTCTGTGGCACAAAGGTAGGAAATAATACTAAGTTTTTTACGTGGAGAATTATTAACAAACTTTAATGTGAACCAGAAAACAAAAAGAATGAGCATTGCAGGGAAGAGCATCATAAAGCCTGAGGATAGCCAAGTTTGTGAAGTT
>CAZWLS010000451.1:0-2222 GCA_964634415.1 uncultured Roseivirgaceae bacterium
CCAAAGCCATGACCGTGATGACAGCACCAAAGGAGAAAAAACGCATTTCAAAATTGATCTTCAAAGCAAAAGGCGATCAGCTTTCTGTGTTCCCAAGCGATAAATGGATTATCCAAACATTTTGACGCTGAGAACCTTTAGCAAAGCATATGGTATCGCGGGTGTTCGATTAGGCTTTGGTATAGGACATGAGAAAATTATAGATGCGATGGCAAAAGCAAAGTTGACATTCGAGCCAACAGCATTAGCTCAAGCAGCAGGCATAGGAGCCCTCAATGACGATGATTTCCTTAAAGAAACGGTAGACAACAACACCAACGGATTACATTATTTCTATAAAGAGTTTGACCGTTTAGGTGTCAGATATGTTCGATCTTTTGGGAATTTTGTTATGACAGTATGGAAAGATCGGGATGAAGTCATGCAAGTCTTTGACGCACTGATGAAACATGGAGTGCTTGTTCGACCGCTATATGATCCAATTAGTCATTGCATTCGAATTTCGGTCGGAAGACCAGAAGAAAATGAACACTGCATCGAGGCTCTAGAAGAAATATTAAAATGAAAACCACTCAACTAATACTTGCAGCAATGGTTGCGGCTGCAGCAGTAGTCCGTCTTTTTCACCTCTCTAATGCTGGTTGGATTAAAATAGTTGGAGGTATTGCATTTATACTGCTCATGATTACTTGGGGAATAGATGCCTTAAAGAAGAAAAAAGAGTCCTAATTATCTCAAATAAACCTGCTTTTAATGTTGGGTAAGTAAATATTGTTTCAATTTTCTGAAACTATTATTTGCATCTAAATATCATTAGTTAAACAAAAGTTTATCATATTCGTATTTGATAAACAAATATTAATGATATGAACCTTCAACTAGGCGTACTCGAAGAAATCGTTTTACTTATCCTCCTATCTCAGGATCATACTTATGGGGTGGAAATTGCAAAAACGTACGAAGAACAGTTCGAACAAACGATATCTCTACCCGCCATTCATGTCGTATTAAAGCGATTGGAAAAGAAAGGTTTAGTGAAATCAGAAATGGGTGAACCAACAGCTGAGCGAGGTGGACGAAGAAAACGTCTTTACCGAGCGACGCAAGAAGGGTTCAAAATTGCTTATGAGCTAAAAGAGAAACGTAACAATCTCTGGCAGGCTATTCCTGGATTCAATTTTCAATCTCTGATCCCCTCATGAGTTCATCTCCACCAAAATGGGCTGATAAGCTACTTGAAAGAATCTGCAGAAAAGATCTGCTAGAGGAAATTCAGGGCGACCTTCATGAGTCATATCAATGGCGCTCTGAAACAAAAGGAAGTGCTTTTGCAAAACGACAATTCATAAAGGAAACACTGCTAAGCTTTAAACTATCAAATCTCAAACCTTACGATAAAATGGACAGACTACTTACACTCGTTAAAAGCCACGTTAAAATTGGTTGGCGATTTATCTGGAAAACCAAAGCCTATTCTGCAATCAATCTCTTAGGATTAAGTATTGGGATTGTCTTCAGTTGGTTTGCATACTTGTATACTTCAGATCAACTGAGTTATAACAAACACCTCCCTGATTCTGAATCTCTCTACCGGATGACTACTCAGGTGAATCTTTTTGACAACATGATCAACTTTCCAGGATGTTCACATGTCACCATACAACAAATTGTAGACGAACTCCCAGAAGTAGGTGCGGTGGCAAGATTTACTGATGACAAAGCCACCATGAAGCTTCCAGAAGGAACTATAGAGCAACCCTTTTTGAGTGCCGAGAAGTCTCTTGTTGATTTTTTAAATCTCAAATTCATAGAGGGGGAACCAGGCTCATTTGATGCGCCAAACGAAGTACTAATCTCTGAAAAACTTGCTTACAAGCTCGACATTCGTGGAGAGGCTGTAGGCTCCGAAATTCAATTACTCGATTCCAAAAAATACACCACCTATCGAGTTACTGGAGTGTATACCGATATACCAAAAAATACTTCGATTAGAACGGACTTAATACTTCCATATTCTTATTACCTCGCTCAGTCTCCAACCAAGCTAACAAGCCCTGATAATTTCGACTTAAGTGTATTGCTAAAAGTGAACAAGTCTGCCAATATTGAAGCGCTGAATGAAAAAATCAGCGGCATCTTAAATACAGAAGAAGATCCTAGTCAATACATTCCATTAATCACACCCCTTGCCTCTCTTCATTTGTCCGACGAATATTGGGCAT
>CAZWLS010000452.1:0-2218 GCA_964634415.1 uncultured Roseivirgaceae bacterium
GTCTCGTAATTCTTCATAATTGTAAATAAATTAAGAACTGTTGTTAAAAAATGAGGTGCAAAAGTAAGTAATTATTGAGAATAATCAATACTTACATCTAAGTAAAATGAGAATCCAAAAGCTCGCAACTAGTAACTCACAACTCGCAACTAGAAACTCGCAACTAGAAACTCGCAACTAGAAACTACTTCACCATAAAAGTGCCGCTACCCATTAAGTAATCATCCGTGTAGACTTCTACTTTGTGCTGCCCCACTGCGTAATCACTTCCTTTGTCATATAAGAATGTTACCAGTTGACTATTTCTATCATACAAAATCTCTTGAGTGGCCGTATAGAATAGCTCCCTGTTTTCAAATGTAAACGATCCAGAGCCTCTGGTTACATCAAACAAAACATTGCCATCTGGGGCAATCACTCGCAATAAAAGGTCTTTTCCTTCAATTGGAGCAATCTCGTTTTCTACTACGGTAAATTGAATTTTCAATTGTTCAATGTGCCTGTTACGATATTCACCTCCATCACGCTCTCGACCTTTGTCGTTGATCGCGATGACGTTCATGCCCTCAATTTCAAGCCTTGAAGCCATTGCCACTTTACTGGCCAATTCTTTTTTATTCTCTTCAAGCTGTTGAACAGTCTGATTTAGCTGATCTTTTTCAACCTTTAGTGAAGAATTCTCCTCCGAAAGCTGTTCGTTAAGGACCTTCAATTGCTCTATCTCTTCATCCTTTAAAACCAATAGCTCCTTATAGCCAGCTACACGGTTATTTAGCTTGGTAATTCGCCCCCTTTGATATTGTGCATCAACCAGCAATTGCTTCTTGTCAGCCTCTAATTGTGCTTTAATTGCTTCAAGTGTATCAACCTCACCACCAAGATCTTTGATGGTTTGGATACGAATGTCAAGCTCATCTCCAATGGAGTCTAATTTGGCTTGAGTTGTCAAGATCTCTTGAAACTGCCTTTCTTTCTCTTCTTCAAGTTGCTGGTTTTGATAGTAGAAAAAGATAACTGCTGCCAGCAATAGGAATGTTACAATGAGGAACAGTGGAGTTCTGTTCTTCTTTGGTTCCATGTATGATGGCTGCTCTTCTGGTGAATTCTGTTCTTCCATGTGTTTGAATTATGCTCGCAAAAGTAGAAAAATGCGTAATTATTAAAAACGTAACGTGAAATGTTGCTTCGGCATATCTAAGCTTGGGAAAATAAGTCCTGCTTGAAAAAGATCAACGGTTAATGCAAACTGATCATTATCCTTAATTTCATTCCATCCCAACAGCATATCTTCAGACCAATAGATGTCATGGATGATGATACACTTGATGTCAGGACATAATTTCATCAACGTATCAACACAGTACTTTACAGCCTCAGATTGATGATCTGCATCCAAAAAACATAGTTCTGGCTGTTCTTTCACCACCAACGCTTCGAATTCGTTCTGAATAGTGCCTGTTTTTATTTGAATTTTATGCTGAAGTACTTTGCCAAATTGCTTTTTGGCAATGGAAGCAATTATTGGTGAGGCTTCAATGGTACTTACATTTTTGACGAGCTGAGGACCGGCTAAATACAAGCTATTGATTCCCAAAGACGTGCCTGTCTCCACAATCCTCGTCACTTTTAAGTAGTTGATCAGCTGAAAAAGGAAAGAAGAAAATTTTGGTGTGCTGAGTGATGTCTTAGCAATAGAGCTAATGGTTTTGCGATAGCTGTGTTTACTTTTTAGATCGTACAAGTCGATCACTTGATGATCCTTTTTCAACTCAACCCTGAGTTTTTCAACGTTATCAAGTCTGAATTTTGAAGCGGGCTTGATTGCTTTATTGAAGAGATCAAATAGGAAGGGGGAGTGAAGTGCGTGTGGACCTACTGCATTAAATCTATAGATCAGATAATGCTTCAATCTGAAAAGAAAGAGCTTGACCAAGTGCTAGTTTAGTTTGAATGGTACTACCATCAAAAATTCTGGAATCTCGACATTGAATAGTCGGCCATCAAGGATTCGCTCCATGATGTAATATCCACCCATCTTACCTATGCCGGATTTAAGATTGCAGCCAGATACGTACTGATGTATCTCTCCAGGTTCAAGTATTGGTTGTTTCCCAACGACGCCTTCTCCATCTACTTCATGTTTTGGATGTGCCGCATCAGTAATGTCCCAATGACGTGCTTTAAGCTGAACCGTGTTGCTCGAGTTGTTTTCAATGGT
>CAZWLS010000453.1:0-2202 GCA_964634415.1 uncultured Roseivirgaceae bacterium
TCAATTTGAAGTCGTTCAATTCCAAGATGGTGTAAATGAGATCACAGACTTGAAAGAAGGAATGAAACTGCCAGGTGTAGTTACGAACATTACCAAGTTTGGTGCATTTGTAGATGTCGGTGTACATCAAGATGGACTCGTACATATTAGCCACCTCTCAAACTCTTTTGTTTCAGATCCGACGCAAGTAGTAAAACTTGGACAAAAGGTAAATGTGAAGGTTTTGGAGGTTGATGTACCTCGAAAACGTATCTCTTTGTCTATGAAAAGTGATGCTCCTCAGGTGAAGAGAAGTGAGAAAAAAGCAAGGCCTAAAAAGCAACAAGAATATCGTCCAAAAGAGGAAAAATTACCCGATGGCGATCTTCAAGCAAAGCTCGCTATGCTTAAGGGAAAGTTTGGTCAATAAATGGTATGAATTAAATCTCGTATCTTTGTTTTGAATGAATGGAGGCATGACAGTTAAAATCCGTCATGTGGGGTGTTCCAATTATCAAAGATGATTCTTCATTTCATGTAAATGAAACTTAAACCGACTGACCATGCCTTCTTATCCAACAAATAACAAATTGTACATTCTACTTTGGAATAAGTACAAACCGGTACTTATTAAACTAATGAGAGATGCTGCAAACGGCCCTCAAGAGTACCAATTTATTTCTCATGAATTTAGAGATCTAAATCCTAAAGAACGCGGCGGACATGCATTCAAACTTGAAGCATACAAGCGTAGAGCACAAAATGATATCAAAATGACAGTTGTTGCTCAAGATCTTATGGAAATCCTATTGAAATCAAACACTGCTTACGAACTTATGGAAGAAGCAATGTATGAGTTCACAATGAACAAAGAGTTCAAACTAATAGTAACTCGTCATGAAGTAGAGACTCCTGAAGAAAATACAGAAGACGTACAAGCAGAAGCTGCACTTCCAGAAACTGAAGAAGCTAGTGAAGTAACTGAGAAAGAGGGAGAGAACGCTTAATTAAGCATTTCTTCTTTTGCCAATGAAATTGGGATGTTTCCAATTGCATTGAGCGTATCAAAGAATTCAAGCAGAACAAATGGTTTGTTCTGCTTTTCTTTTTTATGGGCATAGCCCATCATCGCATCCTCCAATAAGTATTTGCCTGTGATATAGCTGGTGCCATATCCCGGTTGTCTTAAGTAAAGATGTTGTTCGAAAATCAAAAGTTCTTTCTCAGTCTTCATCCATCCTCGAGGTGTATACTCAGAATGTATCTTACCAGCTTCTTCCATAGTCATCTCATTCGCTTGTGCATAAAGCGATCCTAACCCTCTTGCGGCTCGCTGAGCAATCATGATATAAACGATCTCGCGAACCCTTGGATTATCGTCATACAAGCCAGCATCCATGAACATTTCTTCTACAGCCGTTGCTGTGCCTTCATTCCTACTATCAAAAATGTTATACAGTAACGGGCCCTTCCGAATAGGACTTGCATTTGGTTCTGTATCCATTCTTGCCAGTTCAAACCAATGATAAAAATGAGAAAACAGTGGACGTGGGTCGTGATGAGCTGTAATCCAAAAGAAATTCCGAGTTTCCTGTGGCACAAACTGCCCAAGATGTTCTCTTAATGCCGGCTCGAAATAGTCCTTTACAGTAACAATCTCCTGCTGATCCAAAAAATTAATCAAGCTTGTAGCAGATTCATCAGCAAGTTGATCATATTCATCGGCAGACGTTACTGCTTCAATCTGAGGTAGGTTCCTGTTTCTATGCTCTTCCAATTTCAATGCGGACCAAGCCCGTGCTAGTTCTCTTTTGAGTATCATCACCTCATCTTCCCAAGTCAATGGCACTAAATGCACGTTTTGTAAATACCAGGAGTAGTTTTCTTTACCGATGCCAGAAGGACCATCCTTGCTATTCACCTGATCTTCCAACCAATTTACCAATTCATCCGTTGAGTTTCGTGCTTCTTCAATAGCATTGATAAGCTCTTGATCAGCTGCTAATTCTGCCATATTTTTCAATGACTCGAGCACCTCACTTTGAAGTTTGATAGTCCTAATTCCTGTAATCCAAAGATCACGGGCGTTTCCAGTCAGGTTTGATTTTGCTTGTTCGTTTAAAGGCTGAATGACTGACAAATCCTTAATCAGGTCAGCTCTAGACTCCTCATCCAACGGAAAATCATAGGTCCACAATTCTGTGGTTGCATGATGTGTTGGAC
>CAZWLS010000454.1:0-2195 GCA_964634415.1 uncultured Roseivirgaceae bacterium
TCTTGTTAATCTTATAGACTCTTTATACCTGGTATACACCAAAGAGGTGAAAAATGTGGCGATAGAACAGAAGATTGATTTTCTCGACGAACAGATTCTTGCTACTGAAGAAAGACTTTCCGAATACGAAGATTATTTTGAAGAATTTACCATCGAAAACAGAACGACAGATTTGGGGGAAGATCTAAATCGTACCATTGAGCAGCTTGCAGTTTTGGATTCGCAGAGATATGGAATCAGGCGAAATATTAACGACCTGGACTTAATTCAGAAACAGGTCAATGAGAAAAATGCAATTGCGATAAACCCATTGCTGCTTGAACAGCTTCCAAAATCCTTAGGTGAGTCTATTGCGGAATACTCAGAGTTGCAGCAAGAACGAGAACTTAAGCTGGCGTCTTACAATGAAACTTCATACATAATTGAGCAAATAGATAATAAGCTTGATAAGAATAAGCGATTGCTCTCAGAATTGCTTCAGTCCTATGAAACAACACTTGATGATAGGTTAATTCAAATTGATAGAAGGAGAAATATACTCGAGAATAATCTTTCTCAGCTACCATCAATGGGTACCGAATATGGTAAGAATAGAAGGCTTTATGATTTGCAAGAAGAATTTATGCTTTCCTTGCAGACATCTAAGATGGAATTGGAAATCACCAGAGCTGGAACAGTAACCAAAAATGTTGTTCTTTCTCCAGCGACAGTTCCAAATAATCCAATTAAGCCTCAGAAAACATTGATCGTTGCTGCAGGATTTATGGTTGGACTTATACTCAGCGTAGTTTTTCTCTTAATAAGATATTTGATCCACAATAAGATTGCGGGTGTAAGAGAACTAGAGAAGCTTGCTAAAGTGCCAGTTTTAGGTGCAATCCCGGAGTATAAAAAGGAAGCGCTAAGTCAGACTTCATTAGTTGTAAGGAAAGACTCTAAGAGTTCATTGAGTGAGGCACTTAGGACAATCCGAACTAATCTTGATTTTGTAAATACCAATAGCAAATCAACAATTAGTGTCACATCTACTATTTCCGGAGAAGGAAAAACTTTTGTTGCTGCAAATCTTGGAGCCATTATGGCAATGACCGGACAGAAGGTGTGCGTGGTTGATATTGACATGAGAAAACCTAAGGTTCACCTCGCTTTAGGTGGTGTGAGCAAAACCGATGGCGTAAGCACCATTTTGGCGGGTAAAAGCAATGTTAAAAATAGTATTCAAGAGACACCAGTTGAAGGCTTGCATTTTGTGGCTGCGGGACCTACACCTCCAAATCCGTCGGAACTCTTGCTCCAAAACTCATTTCAAAAGATGATTGATGAGTTGAATAAGAAATTTGATGTTGTGATCCTAGATACACCACCTGTTGGTTTGGTGACAGATGGTCGGCTCGTTATGAAGTATTGCGATATTCAGCTCTATATAGTACGAGCAGATTATTCAAAAAGAAATTTTGTCAAAGTTCTAAATGATCTCAAGTCCAGCAATCAGTTTTCCAACTTAACAACAATCCTTAACTCAATAGATTCTACGCCGGGTTATGGTTATGGCTACGGCTATGGCTATGGTTATTATACGGATGATGAATCAAAAGTTAAGAAGGTGACTTCTTCAATTAAGAACTTATTCTAAGATGGGATTCTTCAATAAGAAGTATGCTAAACTAAGTCTTGATTTACACTCTCACCTTATTCCCAATGTTGATGACGGATCAAAGTCGATGGGTCAGAGTATAAATATGCTGAAGCGACTGATAGATCTGGGATTCAAAAAGATAATTACCACTCCTCATATCCACCCTAACTATCCAAATACCCCTGAGATCATTCTTGGAGGATTGAGCAAACTGCAAGATGAGGTTAGCAGACTGAATCTTCAAATCGAATTAGAAGCAGCCGCTGAATATTACGTTGACGATGCTTTTCATAAGAAAGTGAAAGACGGTGGTGTCATACTTTCATTTGGAGGTAAGCACGTTTTGGTTGAATCCTCATTTCTAAACAAACCTGTTTTTTTTGAGTCTGCCATGTTTGATCTGCTATCAGCAGGTTATACACCTGTGTTAGCACACCCTGAACGTTATCAGTTTTTAGAAGGCAGCATAGATTGGCTGATTGAACTAAAAAGCATGGGTGTGTTGTTTCAAGTTACATTCGGCTCTTTAGGGGGCTTTTATGGGACGACTCCAGAAAAA
>CAZWLS010000455.1:0-2187 GCA_964634415.1 uncultured Roseivirgaceae bacterium
GATTTCACCTCATGGTAGGTTTTCCACCGACGCAATGTTTGCACCACCTGTAAAAGCACTGTATGAAGAACCTTGAAGAGGTCTTTGTCAAACTCTTTTTTCAACAAGTTTGTTTTTAAAAGTATTAACAAATATAACATTGTGAAATTTCTTCCTAGATATATTTACTGGTTTTACGAATACATGATTGTTTTAAATGAATGTCAATGAATGTCAACTTGCTTCGAAGGCAGGAACCTGAAGCGCTAGTTTGAATACTGTAAAGCCTGTAAACACCCCTTCGTTTAGACAGGCTTTGACACCAAAGTAACAATAACCTATTGAAAACACCTTATTACGAAAAGGTGCGAAAAATCGAGCCACGAGCTCACGATCGGTAGCGAAAAAGCTGCGATGCGAAAATTTTGCTGTCCTTTTGTTTTCCGTGATAAGCGTATTCTAATATAGATGTCCCCTAGATTTGAAATATTGAATGAAATGCCAGACATCAAATTGTAAAACTATAAAGTTGGAATCTTCTTCTAAATAATAAGTTAACATTTCTATTTTATAGGGAACTGGCATTTCAAATAGCAGACCAATTTCGTGTGTTCGGTAAATCAATCAATTTGAAAGACAACAGGTATTTTTTATCAAGAAAACTATTCTCATTATCACTCATTATCGCAGCATTGATCAGCTGTACTCCATCTGAAAGAGAGCCTAAAAGCTTTGTTGGATTATCGGATGAAGAGCTAACTGCAGTTGCTGATTCTTTAGCGAAAACTTTCATTATGGTAGATGGTCACGTAGATCTTCCCTATAGAATGAATGTGAAAGGTTTCATGATTACAAAGACCGTTGAGGATGTTTCTATTGAAACAACCGGAAATTTCGATTATCCAAAAACGAAGAGGGGTGGTTTAGATGCTCCGTTCATGTCTATCTATGTCCCTTCAAGATATCAGGAAACAGGTGGAGCTAAAGAATTTGCAGACTCACTTATCACTATGGTTTCAAGAGTCCCTGAAGCTTTTCCTGATATGTTCGCGATGGCAAATTCTCCACAAGAGATAAAAACTAATTTCCAAAAAGGGCTAGTTTCTTTGCCAATGGGTATGGAAAACGGTGCTCCAATTGAGGATGATATAGATAATGTAAAGTACTTTTTTGATAGAGGTATCAGATATATCACGTTGACACACTCAAAGGATAATCAGATATGTGATTCTTCATACGATACTGCATATACGTGGAATGGAGTTAGTCCATTTGGAGAACAAGTGATTGAGGAGATGAATAAATGGGGAATTATGGTAGATATTTCACATGTCACTGATAGTGCTGCATTTGATGCATTAAGACTTACTAAGGCACCTGTCATCGCCTCGCACTCTTCTGCTAGAAAATTCACACCCGATTTTGAGAGAAATATGCCTGACACATTAATTAAGGCTATGGCAGAAAATGGTGGTGTAATTCACATCAACTTTGGATCTACTTTCTTGTCTAAAGAATCTCAGGATAAGTTTGAAAAAATGAGAGAGGACCTTACAAACTACTTAGCTGAGAATGATTTAAGCTCGGATGATTCTACTTATACAGCCTATGCGAATCAGTATGCAATAGAGAATGATGTTTATGAGGATGTTCAAAAAGTAGCTGATCATATTGATCATGTTGTAAGCCTTGTTGGTGTAGACTATGTAGCCTTCGGCTCCGATTATGATGGAGTAGGAGATAGTTTGCCAAAAGGGCTAAAAGACGTCTCTACGTATCCTAATTTGATTAAAGAATTATTAAAAAGAGGGTATACAGATATTGACATTGAGAAAATTTGTTATCTCAATACGTTTAGGGTTTGGAATAAAGTTCAGGAAGTAGCTAAAGACCTACAGAAAAGCTAATGATTAATTTTTCTTTCGCTTGAGTGAATTGATAAAGTTTGCCCAAGCGAAAGGATTAAGCAATTGATTCTGCGGCGGAGAATAGCGGTTTATATAGGCCTGTCTTTGTAGCTGCATGTAATATTGGTGGTTTGCATTCGGAGACGCCGGAAGGTTTAAATATGCTTCTGACATTACTTGACTATTCAACCATTGATAGATATTTGCATATTCACGTTGATGAGGCAATTCCATGCTTATCAGCGCTTCTTTAAACATGCTTTCTGTTGGGTATGGTCTAATCTCTACCTCTTCAAGAAAC
>CAZWLS010000456.1:0-2183 GCA_964634415.1 uncultured Roseivirgaceae bacterium
AGATACTTTTCTTTATTTATGTTTACACAGTTAACTGATGTAAGTGCTAAAAATCGTTCTCCTCGTAGTGACATAGTTTTTTCTATTTATAGTTCACCTCTTCGTTTTACTAGTATTTCCTTTATTTCTAATGCTCTTTCTTCAGATAAGCTATATTTCCACATAACCCATATTGCAAGTCCAGCTGTAAGTGCTGGTAGGGCAATATCTGTTATCCGCATTCCAGTAAGTGCTTCTGTTGTTTGTGTGGCAGCAGAAGAATCGTAGCCTAATAATTTCAGGATTAGCCCAGAAAATACAAGTGCCAGACCTTGTCCTACTTTGATCATCCACCAGTAAATCGCACCAAATGTTCCTTCTTTTCTTGGCATTCCATTTTCCAATTCATCAAGGTCACAAACGTCTGCAGTCATGCTCATCATCAAAGTGAATAGGCAACCCATACCAAATGCCATCAAAGGAATAGGGAGGAATATCATCATTGGGTTATCAGGATTGAATCCCCACCATTTGAGTAAATATCCCACGATTGATATTGCGGTTGCAATAACGAATGCGTTCTTTTTGCCGTATTTGTTGGCCAAAATATTGATGATAGGGATGGCGATGAATGCGGTATATGCTGCTGTGACAGCTGGGAATAGCGCTACCCACCATTTGGAGGCTCCCCAATCTCCATCAAACATGTAAAAATTGATGATAAATACACCAAACTCAGCAACAATTTGAAATCCATTGAATACAAGGAAAGTAGCAAGGCAAAGTTTTACGAATGGCTTGTTTTTGAATACTTGGCCAATTCCTTTAAAGATTTTCCCCATGCTACTCCATAATTTGGCAAGCGTGATTTCTTCTCGACCTTCCATATTACTTGCATCAATGCCTCGACAAAAGATGGATGGTAGTATTCCTAATACAATTATTACAACACCAGCTGCGATAGCTATAGTCCTGATTGCTTCTGGCTGAGAATCGAAGTACGCTTGATCTGGAATAAGGATGTAAAGAAATGGAACCAACATCCAAGCTACTTGACCTATGGTATTTGCAAAGCTCATAAGTCTGGTTCGCTCATTGTAATCAGAAGTCATTTCATACCCCAGTGCAATTAGTGGTGTAGAGAATATTGTATTACCAAAAATCAATAGAATAGAGAAGACTAACAGATACCAGAAATTGAACATCTCTGTATTGTTCTCGCTCACTTGCCAAAGAACGGCGAATATTATCCCTGTGAAAATGGCTCCTAAAAAGATATATGGTCTTCTTCGTCCATATCTTGAACTTGTATTATCAGAAACATATCCCATTACAGGATCGGTGATCGCATCGAAAAGACGTGGCACACCAACAATAAAGCCTGCTAGTAATGGATCCATGCTAAATGCGGTAGTTTTTAAGAATACTACAAACACACCAAGGATTCCAGGAATTAAGTTATTGATTAAGTGTCCTGAACCAAACGCTGCTTTTTGTAATATCGGGACTCTATCTTTTGCTGCTGTTTTAGACATAAGGTTAGGGTTTAGTTGTTAGCTATTACAATGGTTTGAATAGCTTGTGGATTTATGTATATGTTTTTGGTTTTATTGTTATGTGATAAAGCAAAGTACTTTCCTTCCTTTTCTTCATTGAAAACGATTACTGAAATACTTCCATCTGGATTTTTAGCTGCCGTAACTAACAGATCGTCATCAGTTTTAGAAGCTTCTATGATGACAGCTTTTGGTCTGATGAATTTGCTAAAATGAGCGAGTGTATAATAGATAGGGGTGAAGTAAACTTCATCTTGATCTGGGTCAACAATTACAGGAGCGACACACCAGTTTTCGAACCAATTGGGTCCTCCTTGACGGTCAAGTACCATATTCCAGTCGACCCAACCGTCAACCCAGTTGTTCATACAACCAATAATATCTCTTGCGTAGCGATAGACTGGCACATACTTCGGATGCATGTGCTTATCTTCTTCTGGTGCCCAATCCCAGCCCCAGTCAGTTCCTTCTTTGCTCCAGTACCATGCATCATCTTGCCAGTGAGGCACTTCGGCATCTACACAAGCCTCAGTTTGGATCAGGTGCTTATCGGGTGCCTTAGCATGCGCATTCTGAAGTTCGTTAGGGAATACTTCGAAAGTGCTCGCATACCAGTGAATCGCAGTTCCTGCAAAATACTTAGATGAT
>CAZWLS010000457.1:0-2178 GCA_964634415.1 uncultured Roseivirgaceae bacterium
ATGAATTTTGCCCTCCAATTGCAAAGTAGAGGGTGGGAGCCGACAGTTCTGACACCAGAAAATCCGCAATTCGAATTAAAGGACGAGAAACTCGAAGACAGGGTAAAGAATATACCGGTTATTAAAATTCCAATTTGGGAACCATTTGATCTTTTTCATAAGCTAACCGGCAATAAAGATCGCAGCAATATCCAGCAAGGGTTAATTCTCGAAAAGTCAGCCAAAACAATCAAAGACAAGTTGGTTATTTGGATGCGTGGTAATTTGTTAGTTCCGGATCCAAGAAGATTTTGGGTGGGGCCGGCTTCAAAAAAAGCTATTGAGTTGGTCAAAAATGAAGGCTTCAATATGGTAGTGACTACTGGCCCTCCACATAGCATACATTTGATAGGAAGGAAAGTCAAGCGATCTACCAGTGCTAGGTGGCTCGCTGACTTTAGAGACCCCTGGAGTAAATGGGATGTGCTAAAGAAGCTAAATACCTCATCATTTGTGATGGATATGCACAAAAGGATGGAAGAAAGTGTGCTTAAAGAATCTGATTGTGCAGTTGCCACTAGTAAAAGAATGGCCGCTTGTCTTGGAAAAATTGATGTGTTAAATAATGGGATTACAATAAGCGGTGAGTCCGAAGAAATGCCTCATGAATCGCATTTTACACTTGGATATTTTGGGATGCTAAATGAGATGCGAAACCCTCGTCAGCTTTGGCACCTGCTTGATCAAATGTGCAGGGAAAATCAGGTTTTCGCTAATAAACTAAGAGTAAGAATAGGCGGTATTATTTCAGAGTCTATAAAAGCTGAAATCAATGGGTTGAGCCAACTCAAGCATAAAGTTTCCTTCCTGGGTTATCTACCTCATGAAACTATTCAGGACGAATATCGAAAATGCAACGTTCTGCTTTTGTTGCAAAACAAGACAGACAACTCTAAATGGATATTGCCTGTTAAGTTTTACGAATACCTTGCAGCTAATAGACTTATTCTCGCATTGGGTGAGCGTAAGAGCGATCTCGGGGATTTGATGAATGATAAAGATGTTGGTGAAATTCTATCTTATTCTGAACTGGGAGGAATTAGAGGTTTTATTGAAGATGTTTTTGAAAACGATCGATTACCGACATCTAAAGATGCTAAGTCGCTACTAGATCAATTCTCACACGAGCATCTGGTGCAGAAATTAGAAGAAATTTTAACTAAGTGTATGCACAGTTGATTACTGCCTAATCATTAACCATATTCAATTCATGCTATGACAAAAAATACTTTTATCGTAGGCGATGCTGGAGGTACAGGAACTCAATGGAGACTTGTTATAGGGGAAGAAATAACTCAATTTGAAACGGTGGGTTTTAATGCCTATACGCATGATATTAACGATTTGATCGCTAGTATGAAAGAAGTTTTCGGGGATCAAATAACGGCTGGAATGCCATTATATCTTTACGCTGCAGGTGTAGATACAGATGGGCAAGCAGCAGAAGTTAGAAAAGCTTTAAATGATGAGTTTGCAACAAACACTCTGGCATTTAATGACTTAGTTGGTGTAGCGCGATCATTATGCGGAAAAGAAAAAGGCAATGTTTGTATTCTTGGTACAGGATCTAATGCGTGTTACTACGATGGTGAAACAGTCAACAAGGTTGGCGCCTCCTTGGGTTATGTACTAGGTGATGAAGGCAGTGGAGCTCATTTAGGGAAGAAATTAATGCAGGGGGTCTTCAGAGGTAGATTTTCTGAGGAATTAATAGCGTTGTTTCAAAAAAGGTACAACACAACATCACATGAAGTTATTGAGCGGATATATAATCAACCAAAGCCCAATCATTTTTTGGCATCATTCGCTTTGTTTGTTTTTGAAAACCGTAATCAACCTGAGATTCACAAGCTTATATCAGATAATTTCACAGATTTCTTTGAAGCATTTTTCGGAGACAATATCGATAGAACCGATCCATTCTATTTCTCAGGATCAATTGCATATTACTTCTCTGACATTTTAAGAGAGATCGGTCAAAGTATTGGAATTGTGGTGAAAAACATTGTCCAGTCACCAATATCGGGGTTAGTTTTATATCATCAACACTATGACTAATAAATCGCTAACAGAATCTGATTCGCTTTATGATGGACTAGAAAAAATGGGTTTGTCCGAATTGTTGCAGAACATCAATAA
>CAZWLS010000458.1:0-2174 GCA_964634415.1 uncultured Roseivirgaceae bacterium
ATATCAACAATCTGGAGACAGATGTTGAAGACCTGAGAGCAGATTACACGACCCTGAAAGCTGAATTCATGTATGAAAGTAAGCAGTCAGAAGTGGCAAAACGAGCCGAAGAGCTCGGTTTAGAAGAGAGCAAAGAATCACCAGTATTGATTAGGGAAGTTGAAGATTAATCTTATACGATATCATCATGTTCAATGTGTCATCTCGACCGACGGGAGAGATATTCACTTTTTTGATAAGAAGGTAAAGATTTCTCGCGATGCTCGAAATGACATGTAAAAGTTGATCAGTTAAATGAGCATCAAACGAGACATAGTATTACGCGTACGCATTGCATTTATCCTTACCTTTTTGGTAGCAGGACTTGTTGTGTTTCGTATTGGCAAAATCCAATACATCGAAGGCGATAAGTGGAGAAGCATGGGGGAGACGCTAGGCATTCAAGCTATGAATGTGAAGGCTACTCGAGGAAATATCTATGCGGATGATGGAAGCTTGCTTGCCACATCTTTGCCATTTTATCGATTGGCAATTGACCCTTACTTACCTACAGATGGGCTTTATAAGAACAATATTGACTCACTGAGCTTCCTACTTTCAAGGTATTACAAGGATCTTACTCCTACTCAATACAAAGCCAAGATCGACAAGGCCCGTAAAAAGGGGCGACGCTACATTACCCTTAATAGAAAAGAAATTGGCTATCAAGATAAGAAACTCATGGAGAACTGGCCACTCTTCCGAGAAGGTCGGTTAAAAGGTGGAGTATTGTTTGAAAAGGTAGAAAAGCGCTTTCTACCATTTTCTCATTTAGGGATACGAACAATTGGAAGTGTAAATGATAACGATCGTGGAGTAGTTGGCCTTGAGTATAGCTTCAATAAGCAGCTTGCCGGAATCAACGGTAAGGGATTATATCAAAAAATGGCCGGCGGAGGTTGGAAGCCAATTTATGACGGCACGGAAAGGCGTCCAGTTGATGGATTAGATATTCAAACTACGATTAATGTAGACCTTCAAGACGTTACCGAATCAGCGCTATTGAACGAGCTTCAAAAGCACGAAGCTGACTATGGAGTGGCAATTGTAATGGAGGTTAGCACAGGAGAAATTAAGGCAATCTCAAACCTTAGCAGAAACAGCGCGGGGGATTATTATGAAAGATACAACTACGCTGTAGGAAGTCAAGGGTCACGAGAGCCAGGATCAACATTCAAGTTGGCAAGTATGATTGCACTTCTTGAAGAAACGGACATTAAACTTTCAGATTCAATAGACACGGGAGATGGTAAGCTTGAATTCTTTGATAAAACCATGCGAGATCATAAGCCAGGTGGGTTCGGAAAACTTACTGTTCAGCAGATATTCGAAAAGTCTTCAAACATCGGTGTGGCAAAACTTGTGTCTCACAACTTCGGAAACGAACCAGAGAAATTTATTAATTATTTGAAGCGGATGAATCTTCATCAACCACTTGATTTTCAGATGGTTGGTGAGGGTAAGCCGTACATTAAAGATCCATCAGATAGTACCTGGAGTGGTGTGAGCCTACCGTGGATGTCACATGGCTATGAGTTAAAAATGACTCCTCTTCAAATGTTGACACTTTACAATGCCGTTGCCAATGATGGCAGAATGGTGAAGCCAATGATTGTGAAGGGCGTGATGAAAGCTGATCGAATGGTTGAAGAATTTGACACTGAAATAATCAACAAATCCATCGCCTCTAAGGAAACACTTACGCAGTTGAAATTGATGATGGAAGGCGTGGTTGAAAGAGGTACAGCCAAGAATATTAATCACAGTCACTACAAAATCGCTGGAAAAACAGGGACCGCCAAAAAAGTAAAGAATGGAAGATACGTGAAGGAATACTACACGTCATTCGCTGGTTATTTTCCGGCAGAGGCTCCAAGATATAGCTGCATAGTAGTGATCGATAATCCGAAAGGATACCAAATCTATGGTAGTGACGTATCAGCTCCAGTATTCAAGGAAATAGCAGATAAGATATACTCATTAGAATTAGATATGCATGAGATAGGTACGCAAGAACGCACCTATCAAACTGGAGTTTTTCCATACATCAAATGAGGAAAAAGAGAGGAACTCGCAATGATTGGCAATGGACGAGGAGTTTCTAATCATTGAACAGCTGAAGCGCGGGGAGTAAC
>CAZWLS010000459.1:0-2170 GCA_964634415.1 uncultured Roseivirgaceae bacterium
GTTACGCTTTTTTCTCCATCCTTTTTTTCTACGAACACCATTGCTATTTGATCTGGATCGTATTCATTAAGCTTGTTAATGCTTTCTTCGTTCTCGAACTTTGTTTCGATCACTGCATACTTCTCACCAGGATTTTCATTTTGTAGTTTCTCCAAAGCAGCTTGAACATCATCTGAATAATCAATTTGTTGATTGCTTTCTTCAATGATTTCCTCAATTTCGGCTTCAAGTTCTTCTTCGCAAGCAAACATTGCTCCCGAAACGGCCACCATTGCTGCGATGCTCGCAACTTTCCAAACACTGATTTTCTTTTTCATCTTTTTAATAAAATTTAATCGGTTAAAAATAGGAGCGTCATCGAATGAACTGGCCAGGTCCATTCCATGCGCCTTCAAGGTGCATTGCACCAAGGTCTTCGTATAAGTAGTATCATTGATTTTCAAAGCATAATCATCTGCTTCAAATTCATGTACTTCTTTCAATTCTTTAATCATTAGCCATACAGATGGAACCCACCAAAATGGAATAGATAGGATATGAAAAAATAGCAGGTCTAATGAATGCAATCTTTTGGCATGTCCGCGCTCATGCCTAATGATGTCGGCAGGGTTTTCAAAATTCTTAGGATCTATAAATATCCATTGGAGGAATGTGAAACTGTTTTGAAGTCCCGCCACCTTTCTTATGTCAATATTCTCGAGTGAATCAATCTCACTCTGCTTATACCATCCATATATCTGAGAAAGAGTTACGATTAACTTCAGTGCGAATAGCGCACTGACTATTCCGATCAAAACAAAATACCATGGGATATCTAAAGATTGCACTTCGTTACCTGTAGTAGTGACCATTGGAAGTATGATGGTATCCATGTCGATCGTTGGTATTGAAGCCTTAGTTGGGATTTCTAAAGCAGGTAATACAAGACTTAATATCGTGGATCCGACAAGAAAAAATCTTAAGAACTCTAACTGGGTTTCTCTTGCTAACATCACCTTATAGATGAAATAGAATAGCAAGTGCAGAATAGCGAATTCAACTATATAGCTTATCATTATTGCTCTTTTTTAAGTTCGTCCAACAATCGTTCTAAGTCCTTCACACTCATTTCTTTTTCCTTGGTAAAGAATGAAACAAGATCTTTGTATGATCCGCTGAAGTATTTATCTACAAACCTGTTGAGGTATTTTCTACTGTATTCTTCTTTGTCAATTAGCGGATAGTATCGATGCGACTTACCGAACGCTTCATAACCAACAAACCCTTTCTTTTCCATTATTCTGATTAATGTAGAGATGGTATTGTATGCTGGCTTGGGATCTTCGTACTCTTCGACGATGTCTTTAACAAACGCTTTTTCTAGCTGCCAAAGGATTTGCATGATCTCTTCTTCTGCTTGGGTAAGTGGCTTCATATTTTTATATAACTAATAACTTAGTTTCAAAACTAAATGATTAGTTTAAAGATCCAAATTATTTTCAAACTAAATTTTTAGTTGATTGAAAAAATGCACAAAAAAACCCTGACGAATTTCGCCAGGGCTTCAAATTTTATATTGAATTTTTATCAGCTAAGTGCCTTTTTCATTACTTCACCAATATCGGCAGGTGAATCAACAACATGCAGGCCACACTCACCCATAATTCTCATTTTTGCTTCAGCAGTATCATCCTTTCCGCCAATAATTGCACCAGCATGACCCATTCTTCTTCCTGGAGGAGCAGTTTGTCCTGCTATGAATCCTACAACAGGTTTCTTGTTTCCGTTTTCTTGGATCCAACGCGCTGCATCTGCTTCATAAGATCCACCGATTTCTCCAATCATTACAATCCCATCAGTTTCAGGATCTTCCATCAGCATTTGAACTGCTTCTTTAGTAGAAGTACCTATAATTGGATCACCACCAATACCAATAGCTGTAGAGATTCCCATTCCAGCTTTTACTACTTGATCTGCAGCTTCATATGTCAGCGTTCCTGATTTTGAAACGATTCCTACCTTACCTTTTCTGAATACGAATCCTGGCATGATTCCAACTTTAGCTTCCTCTGGAGTGATTACACCAGGACAGTTAGGACCAACAAGAACCGCACCTCTAGATTTGGCATATGGCTTAGCATTCATCATATCTTTTACAGGAATTCCTTCAGTAATTGTCACAATCACTTTA
>CAZWLS010000460.1:0-2155 GCA_964634415.1 uncultured Roseivirgaceae bacterium
GGTTGATATACCTTTCTCGGTGGATGAATTAATTCATACTATGGAAGAATTGATATATGAAAATATCAGGCCTATAAATGGGATGGCCGATGTTTTGGAAAATATCACATTGGAAAAAGCGGTAGTCTCCAACAGCTATTTAAAGCAAGTACAAAAGTGTATTGAAACTACGGGCATAGCGCATCATTTCGGTGACCGTTGTTTTTCTTCGTCGATGGTAGAAAAGCCGAAGCCAAGTCCTCAAATCTATCATCACGCAGCTAACGTACTCAACGTAAACCCAAAAGAATGCTTAGTCATTGAGGACAGTAAAAGTGGTGTTACTGCGGCTTTTAACGCTGGAATGAACGTCATTGGATTCTGCGGAGGAAATCATGTATTAGACGGTCACAGCGAAGAATTACTAAAATTAGGAGCAAAAAAAGTGGCTATGAATACTGCCGAACTTGACAACATCATAGCCACTTTGTTATAAGTTTATAAGACTCCTGTAGAAGTCTACACTTCTATATTCTCCTTCAAATGTGTAACATCAACTGCAAATTGCATAACCTTACCAACAGACCCATCTCTTTTTCTAACAGGTGTATAGCTACTACTCAAATAAATAGTTTTGCCTGATTTCGTTATCCTTTTGAACTCACCTTTCTTAGGTAAACCATTAGCAAGCTCTCTCCAAAATTGTTTATAAGTGTCTGAAGCTTTTTCTTCTTTACTCAATAGTATTCTATGATGCTCACCGACTAATTCAGATTTAGAGTAACCAACAATATCCAAGAATACTTGATTAGCGTTGACAATCTCTCCTTCAGGGTTGAACTCAACTGTAGCCACACCTTCGTTAATGGCTTCCATGGCATTTTCAGCTTCTGCCTGACCACGCTGCATCTCTTCTTGTGTAGCTTGAAGCTCTTCCATGTTCTGTCTCATTTCCTCCTCCTGAGACCTCATTTGCTCGGTCATCTCTTGAGACTCTTCTAATAGTTTCTGTGTGGTCGCGTTGATTTTAACACTCGACACCGTTGAAGCTATACTTTCTGCAATTTTCTCTACGAAGTCTACCTCGTGGTCTTGGTACTCATTAAAAGAGGCGATTTCGACTACTCCATAAATCTCTTCATTCACTTTCAAAGGAACGATCAATACACTTCTTGGATTAGCATCGCCAAGTCCTGAAGTAATCTTGATATAATCATCCGGCACTTCTGTCAAATAAATTGTATCCATCTCGAGCCAAACCTGCCCTGCCAGACCCTCACCTTTAAATACTTTTTGATCAATATACTTTTTCTTATCCCAGGCATAACATGCAGTCAAAGTCATGAACGCTTCATCACCCTGATCATCATTGATAATATAAAGCCCTCCTTGATTTGAATTCAGGTATTTAACAAGGTTTCTTATGATATCGTCAGAAAGCATTTCGATATTGTCGTTGTTCTTTCTTAGGATATCGCCAAACATAGCCAACCCTTCAGTAGTCCAATTACGTTTCTTATCCTCTTCTGCAACACGCGCCAAGTTGTTTCTCATATCAATAAGCGCGTTGCCAAGTACATCATTCTCACTTAAAGGCTTAAACTCGGAGTCATATTCTCCTTTACCAATGTTTTCAGCAAATATAGTCGTAGACCTCAACCCATCGATTAGTCCGTCCATGGCAACTGCCATTTCTCCAATTTCATCATTGTTGAACGACCTGCCTTGATCTTCTACTAATTCGCCATTACCTAACTTGACCAGCAGGTCTTTGATGTAATTTATTGGCCTTGTAATTGACTTCGCCATGATGTAGGCACTCAATAGCCCCAATATAGCACTCATTATTCCCAACCCGATCGTATAGTACCTAAGTCGCGTTGAGGCAGCTTCTAATTCCAAGTCGGATGTTTCTAGTGCTTGTTGTTGAGTTTGCGCAACATTATTAAGCATTTCAATTATGCCTGCTGTCATAGGTATTACCTGGCTTTCAATAGCATCTTCAGCAAGTAGTTTAGTCAGTGGATCTTCGTAATTCTCAAAGGTGACCAATTGGCCCATTACGTCTTTTTCCACTTTTAGTAGTTTCTCAAATTCAGAGGTCACTGAGTCAATTGCCACCCGTTGGCTATCACTTTCCCATGATTGTGAAAGTCGCTCAATTTCCGCTTTCAGG
>CAZWLS010000461.1:0-2134 GCA_964634415.1 uncultured Roseivirgaceae bacterium
ATTTACTAAAAGGTCAAGAAACGCAAGATCTTTCTTTTCTAGACCTCTGCCTTTGATTCTTAGTACCATTCTATCAACGATGTTATCATGCATGTCTTCAGGCACAATTTGTTCAGCCTTTGATCGATCTACATCAATGAACAGTGTTTTTGCCGGAATTGAATTATAGACGGTATAGCTATTGGCTTGAATCTGAAGCCCAGGATTTTCATCGGCAATGAATTGAAGCAAGATTTCAGCATTTATCGCATTTCCTTTCAATTCTTCCCTTTCAAAAACTGGAAGGTAATCATTCATCCCACCTTGTTGATACAATCTAACATCTAGCCCATAAGGGAGTGGTGCTGATTCATACGCACTTCTTGCAGATTGTTGAATATACCAATCGGTGTTATAGTAACTAAAAACTAGCACTCGGACATCCGTTCTGAATCCTTCCACTTCTTGCGCATACCAAAGAGGGAAAGTGTCATTGTCACCACCAGTAAATATTACACCATTAGGAGCAACTGTAGAAAGGTAGTTTTTAGCTGCATCTACAGAGAAGTATCTATCTGACCGGTCATGATCATCCCAGTTTTCACTAGCCATAAGTACTGGGATTGTAAGCCCTAATATGGATGCAAGTACAGCAGCTATTTTCTTCTCCTTAGATATGTTCTTAAGTAGATCGTAAAGAGCTAGTACTCCAAAGCCTACCCATATTGTGAAGATGTAAAATGATCCAGCATATATATAATCTCGTTCCCTAGGTTCAATCGGCGGTGTATTGAGATACAATACAATCGCAATACCAGTCATAAAGAAAAGTAAAGCGGTAGCAGAGAAGAGCTTAACATCTTTTTTGTATTGGATAAACATGCCAAAAAGACCGAGCAGTAAGGGTAATCCAAAATAGATATTTCTTCCTTTGTTAGTTTCAAGCATTTCTGGAAGAGTTTCAAAAGCATCCAATATACCAACCCATCCAGCTCCTTGAATGTCACTTTCCCTTCCAGAAAAATTCCACATGAAGTATCTGAAATATTGATGTCCTAGCTGATGGACAACAAGGTAGTAGAAGTTATCTCCCCAACTTGGTTTTTGGCCTTCTTTCAGTCCAGTAACTTGTCGATATTTTCGAATGTGATTGGCATCCGAACTGTACATTCTCGGTAAAATGGTAGTGTGCTTCGGATCCCATTCTTGAGTGACTTTATAATCCTTGATGACATATTCATCTTCCCCTCTCATATAAACAGGAGCACCCTGATTATTAGCAATTAAGTCAGCCGTATAATATGGCCCTTTGAATAGTGGTCGACTTCCATACTGCTCTCTTTTCAAATACGAAACGAAAGAGATGATTTCTTCCGGATTATTCTCGTCTATCGGAGGGTTGTAATTACTTCTTATGACGGCAATAGCATAAGATGAGTATCCGATAAGAATGAATGCGAGTGCTAGTAATGAAGTGTTTAGAACGTATTTGTTGTTCTTAATTGAGAAGTGTATTCCATAAGCTAGCCCTCCAATAACAAGTAAGCCGAAGAAAATCACACCTGATCCGAATGGAAGACCTAAACTGTTAACAAAGAAAATTTCAATTTTTCCTGCTATTGATGGAAGACCTGGTATTACACCTTCAAGCACAATAAGTACGATAGCAGCAGAAATGATCATTGTATAAATGATTCCTTTCTTGCTCACCTTTTCATAATATTTGAAATAGACGATCAATCCTAAAACTGGTATTGCAACTAAGTTTAACAAGTGAACTCCAATTGAAAGTCCCATCATATATGCAATTAGAATCAGCCATCGAGCTCGATCTTGTTCTTCAGATAGGTTTTCCCATTTTAAAATGGCCCAAAACACAAAAGATGTAAAGAATGCAGACATTCCATATACCTCTGCCTCTACAGCAGAAAACCAGAAGGAATCGGAGAAAGTACAGGCTAATGCTCCAACCAACCCTGTCCCCATAATGGCGATTGTATCTGCTAGTGACTCCTCACCATTTTTTACTTTAAGTACTCGCTTAGCAAGGTGTGTGATTGACCAAACACTAAAGAGTACAAAGAATGCACTGCTAAACACGCTTAGCATATTTCCCCAACCTGCAACTTCAGTAACCTCTCCTCCGGCTACACTT
>CAZWLS010000462.1:0-2133 GCA_964634415.1 uncultured Roseivirgaceae bacterium
CCTCCTGCGTGACAGGCAGGCATTCTAACCAACTGAACTACCGGACCGTGCTACAAAAGCGAATGCAAAAGTAAACGCTTCTATTTTTCTATACAATAGCTGAATGCTTATTTTCTTAAGAATATTTTAAAATCGTTTAATCCTTTCACAGTAAGTTTGTCACTGCAAATTCAATCCTATGTTATTAGACTTTGAAAAACCAATTGCCGAACTAGAATCTAAGCTCACTGATATGAAGGAGTTGGCAAAAACCAGCGACGTTGATGTGTCGGCAACAGTGGAACAATTGGAAAAGAAAATATTGAAACTAAAGAAAGATACTTTTAGTAATCTGACCAGGTGGCAACGGGTTCAACTTTCTCGACATCCAGAAAGACCATACACGCTTGATTATATCTACGAAATCACAGATGAGTTTATTGAACTACATGGTGACCGTACGGTAAAAGATGACAAAGCGATGGTTGGTGGCTTTGGGACAGTAGGAGGTGAGAGCATCATGTTTATTGGTCAACAAAAAGGTAGATCTACTAAGCAGCGCCAAATGAGAAACTTTGGTATGGCTAATCCAGAAGGTTACAGAAAAGCACTCCGCTTGATGAAAATGGCTGAGAAGTTTAATAAGCCTATCGTTACGCTAATCGATACTCCTGGAGCATTTCCTGGACTTGAGGCTGAGGAAAGAGGTCAAGGCGAAGCTATCGCGAGAAACCTCAAAGAGATGACAATGCTGAAAGTACCAGTAATCTGTATCATTATTGGAGAGGGAGCGTCAGGTGGGGCTTTAGGCATTGCCGTAGGGGATAAGATTATGATGATGGAGAATACGTGGTATTCCGTTATCTCTCCGGAATCTTGTTCTTCTATTTTATGGCGAAGTTGGGACTATAAAGAGCAAGCAGCTGAAGCATTAAAGCTTACAGCTGATGACATGCTTAAGAACAAATTGATCGACGGAATCATCAAAGAACCACTTGGAGGAGCTCATACCGATCTAAACAAGAGTTCTTCAGAATTGAAAAAAGTAATCTTGAAGGAATTGAAGGCACTTTCTGCTATGAAGCCTCAAGATCGAATAAATGAGCGTATCGAGAAATTCTCTGCGATGGGCTCATATAAGTAATATCAACATGAGCAAGAGTAGCATTAACTGGACAGATCACATACTCAATTTTGTATCTGTGATTGTCGGTGTTTCTCTTGCTTTTATTATTTCCAGTCAGTCCGAACAAACCAAGCAAGAAAACGAGTTTAACAGAAATATATCTGCTATTTTGGAGGAACTTGAGTCGGACATCTACACGTACGAATCCTATCAAATACCAGATAATAAAGAAAAGCTTGTACATATGCAGCAAGCAATAAAAATGCTTGCAAGTCAGTCTGGAAGTGACAGCATCAATGCTAAGCTGATGTCTTTTTTTAGTGTGAACAATTACTCACCTAGCAACATAACCATCAATAGCATAATCACTTCAGGTAAACTGGATCTACTCAATGATTATGTGTTAAAAACAAATATTCTTTACTATCAAAATTTAGCTAAAGAGCTAGAGTCCCAAGGCGAGTTTCAGGTTGAATATTTGATGGATAGAATCACTCCATGGTTTGTTGAAAATGCAAAATACTTTGTAGGGGACAAGAATTACATTGATCATTACAATGGAGATAATTCGGAGGCGATCATGATTTTTTCACTTTACATATCTTTCGTTGAAAATAAGATTTCCAAGTATGAGACAGCTTTAGAAGATGCCATCGCACTAAGAGATTTATTGAAAAAATATAAAAAGGAGGAGGGTTTATGATAGGAAAGATTCTGGCATTTGCATTCAAACTTGCTGGGTGGAAGGTTAATGGTGTCAAGCCTGACATAAAGAAGTATGTAATTATTGTTGCTCCTCATACCAGTAATTGGGATTTCTTTGTTGGTTGGACGGCTCGAAATCTCATTGGTTTTCGACCAAATTTTCTTGCTAAAAAAGAACTCTTCAAAATTCCTGTCGTAGGTTGGTTTTTATCATCAATTGGTGGAGTGGCCGTGGATAGACAAAATAAGAAGAAAAGCACTCAACTTGTTCAGCAGGTAGTGGATCTTTATGCGGAACGTGAAGAATTCATAATGACTATTAC
>CAZWLS010000463.1:0-2125 GCA_964634415.1 uncultured Roseivirgaceae bacterium
CGACAATAAGATTCATTTCAACATGCATCGATTACTGAGAAGTATCGATAAAAACCTCCTTCTAAGCAGGCTCCCAAAGGAAGAAGAAGGTGATCCAAGAGACATAATGGAACCAGTGGGAAAGCTTTTCGAAGCCTACAAAGACTATCCTGAAATCATTGTGAATACAAAGAATCTATTGGAGCAATGTTCAATCGAATTCAAGTTTAACGACCCCATAAAGCATCAAAATTTAAAAGTATATGCTAATTCAGAAAATGAAGACATTCAATTAATTACCGATCTCTGTCATAAAGGGTTGCCTTACAGATATGGAGATAATCCCGGCCAAAAAATCTTAGATCGATTAGATATGGAACTTGAGATGATTAAGTCGAAAGGGTTTGTTTCCTATTTTCTCATCAATTGGGATATCCTGGAGTATGCCCGGTCGCAAGGGTACTATCACGTTGGTAGAGGAAGTGGAGCGAACAGCGTGGTAGCGTACCTATTGCGGATCACGGATGTAGATCCAATCGAGTTAGACCTTTATTTTGAGCGATTCATAAACCTGTTCAGACAAAATCCTCCTGACTTTGATATTGATTTTTCATGGAGAGATAGAGACGATATCACACGATATATTTTTGAGCGATTTGGTTCCAAAGGTCAAGTTTCGCTATTAGCGACCTACAGTACATTTCAGCATCGCGCAATCATTCGCGAATTGGGTAAAGTATTTGGACTCCCTCCTCATGAAATTGAAAAACTAGGACAAGCTGATGAAAAAGAGTTGGATCATATCGGTCAACTTATCCTCAGATATGGTGCTCGTCTCACAAATTTTCCCAGTCACCTCAGTATTCACGCCGGAGGTATTCTTATTGCCGACAAGCCTATACACTATTTTACCGCAACCTCACTTCCTCCAAAAGGGTATCCCGTCACACATTTTGACATGATCATCGCTGAAGATGTCGGGCTATTCAAATTTGACATACTTAGTCAAAGAGGATTGGGAAAAATTCGGGATACGCTGGATGTAATTAAGCGCAATTGCCCTAATGATCCTGAAGTAGACATTCATAATTTCAAGTCTTTTAAAGACGATCCCAATCTGAATAATAAACTACAAAATGCAGATGCTATTGGCTGTTTCTATATAGAATCTCCCGCCATGCGCATGCTGATGAAAAAACTCCAGGTAAATGAATATTTAGGGCTTGTAGCTGCTAGCTCCATTATCCGACCCGGAGTTGCTAAGTCTGGTATGATGCGTGAGTATATTTTGCGATATCGCCACCCTGAACGCAGAAAAGATGCCCATCCCATCTTACAGGACATTATGCCAGACACATATGGAGTGATGGTTTACCAGGAAGATGTAATTAAAGTAGCTCACTTGTTTGCTAAACTGGATCTAGGAGAAGCTGATATGCTAAGAAGGGGAATGTCTGGAAAGTATCGGTCACGAAATGAATTTTTAAAAGTGCGAGATAAGTTTTTTCAAAACTGTAAGGATATGGGGCACACATTTGAGCTCTCTTCAGACATTTGGCGTCAGATTGAAAGTTTTGCAGGGTATGCCTTCGCAAAAGGTCATTCTGCATCTTATGCTGTAGAAAGCTACCAGGCACTATACCTCAAGACATATTATCCTCTGGAGTACATGGTAGCAGTAATTAACAATGGAGGTGGATTTTATCGCACTGAATTTTATGTGCATGAAGCTCGTATGAGTGGCGCTGAAATCGAAGCTCCTTGTGTAAACCATAGCGAAGGATTAACAGTGATTTATGGAAAAACAATCTACCTAGGATTTGGAATGGTCAAAGATCTAAATCATTCCACAATTGATATGATAGTAACAGAGCGGTTTAGAAATGGAGAATTTTTTGACTTGAATGATTTCATAGATCGCTTAGAAATTTCATTAGAACAAATTAAACTACTTATACGTGTAGGAGCACTACGCGCTTTTGGCTCAAAAAAAGATATTCTATGGCAAGTGCACTTTTCCATGGGTGCCGGTGTCAGCCGTGCTAAAAATGGGCTATTTAAGGTTCCTATTAAACAATGGTCTTTACCTCCCCTTCACTATGACAAGCGCGAAGATGCACTGGATGAAATGGACTTACTAGGCTTT
>CAZWLS010000464.1:0-2104 GCA_964634415.1 uncultured Roseivirgaceae bacterium
CAGTCAAGAGCCATAGAAGACCCTCTGTACTCATTGTATTTAATAATGGATTAATAGCGAAAACAGCGACCCATCCCATGGCTATGTACATTATTGTGGAGAGCCTATCATATTTGCCGGTATAAAACAGTTTTAGTGCTACGCCGCATATTGCAATTGACCAAATTACCATTAGTAATGTATTTCCAATACTGCTGGCAAGTGTCAACATACATACCGGTGTGTATGTGCCTGCTATTAATATAAATATAGCTGCATGGTCAAAAATTCGAAGCTTCGAGCGTTTTAATGGATCTTTAGCTGAATGATATAGTGTTGAGGCGGTGTAGAGGAGTATTAAGCTCAAACCAAAAACCAAAGAAGAAATAATTTCAATAGGTGTAGATGATATTGCTATCATTAGTATTAATGCAATACCACTAGCTATAACTCCAAAGGCATGAGAAATGATGTTTAGCTTCTCTTCTGCTGCTGAATATTGGACATCGGACATGGTGTCTATTGCTCTGATTTTGTAACTGGAAGTTTTTTCAACAACTCTTCTGCATCATCTTGTAGCAGTCCGATATTGAATTTGTTTGATTTGAATACATCCTTTGCTTTAATGATCAATGCTTCAATATCTTTTATTTCTCGTGAATAGTTATTGCGGAGCCATGGATACTTTGTGATACTGACATTCTTATCATCCCAGATAGTTCTTTGAATAACCCAATAATCACTAAATCCTTGTTGGATTGTCATATTTCTTAACTGTTGATTGTTCCTTGCAACATAAGTGCTCCACTTACTTAAATCCTTGTAATAATCTATTATTTGCGCTCTTAGGACTTTGTCTTTCATGGAATAAAGCCGTCCAGTATTTTTCATTTCATCATATGTGGTGGTGTTACCCTCTATTAGAAAGAAATTAATTAAATGGATTGAGATGATCCCAAGTCTATCATCAACTGTTTTCTGTTCTTCAAATAAATTCAAGGTAGAATCGCATTTGGTTATTCTACCTTCAAGTCTTCTAGTCAAAAATTCATAACGTTTAATGTCATCCTTTAAATCTTCTGAGAGTCGTATCAAAGAAAGCTCTTCAATTTTTTGAAGTTTAGATTCATTGTTTTGATTATTAAGAAGAACAGCTATTAATATTCCTATTACCACTAAGATTATTTCACCAACAGCATAAAGTAGATAAGCAGTAAATCGGTTCTTTTTCATAAGTTTCTGTCTTACTCTTCTTAATAACAACATCTGTATGGGAGTTATTCAATGGTAATCTTTCTTAGAGTAGTATCTCCTTTAAAAGCGCTTATATTGTTTATGTCGATAAATTGATTCAACAGGTTTTTAACTTCTGTTTTATTACTAATAACATCCATAACATGAACGTTACCCCATTCAGTATGGTGAAAAACTGAAGAATCATTTAAGTTTTTCGCAATGTTTGCAGATTGTTGAGAATTAGTCTTGGGATCCGATTTTGAATGAATAAGAAAAACAGGTTCCTGGATCATTTTTGCTTTTTCTATTGGACTGGCCTCTTTGTAATTAATATTTGCTCTCAAATCTACCCAAAGCATAACTGCAGGAGCTACTCCATTGATCCATGATCCATAGTCCTCAATTGCTCTTTCAAAAATTGCGCTATACCAATCCTGATACGGCGAGTCCGCGAAAATAAACGCAACGTTTCTCTCATCTGCTCCTGCTATCAATGAAGCTCCTGCTCCCCATGAGCTACCTACCCAAGCAATTTGATCCCAACCATAGTTTTTCTCTGTAGAAGCCCACTCGGTGACTTTTAATAGATCTTTAGACTCTAATATTCCTCCGGTTGGATATTTCCCACCACTTGTACCGTGTGCTCTGTGATCATACATTATGATATTGCAATCGCAATCATCAACTATGGGGTAGTATTTCAACATATTTTCCCAACTTCTTGCCCATCCATGCGCGAATATGAAAAGGCATGGCGCAGCGTCTGAAACTTCGAAATATTTACCTTTAATACTTGCACCATCAACTGCCTCGACCTCAAAGTCGACAGGAGGAGGTAAAAGAGCAATCATCTCTTCATAACTGCTGTTCCACCAATTTTCAATATCAT
>CAZWLS010000465.1:0-2102 GCA_964634415.1 uncultured Roseivirgaceae bacterium
CCCTCGTGATAAATTCAGTAGAGCGGAGCTCATTAGAACGCAAAGAGAGCTATCGCAGCTTGGCTACTTTGATCCAGAACAAGTAAATCCAGTGCCCATTCCAGATCCTATCAACGAAACTGTTGATATCGAGTGGCAGCTAGTAGAACGTTCTAACGACCAGATTGAACTCTCCGGAGGATGGGGAGGAGCCTTTGGATTTGTTGGTACGTTTGGAGTAACATTCAACAACTTCTCCGTAAGAAATATTACGAAACCTGAACACTGGAGAGGTTTACCTGTAGGTGATGGTCAAAGCCTATCGCTAAGATTTCAAGCTAATGGAAGAAGCTTTCAAAGTTACTCTTTGAGCTTTGTTGAACCTTGGCTAGGTGGAAGGAATCCAAATTCATTTGGATTGAGCTTTAGTAAGTCCATTCAGAGATCCATTGATCCAAGAGTAAATGAAACATTAGGATGGCTTAAAGTAACTGGAATTTCAGCATCTCTTGGAAGAAGAGTTAAATGGCCAGATGATTACTTTACACTAAGCACAGGTATCTCCTATCAGAGATATGACCTTTTCCAATTTAGAAGTAGATCCCTTGGATTTGACACTGGAGATGCAAACAGTTTTACTTTCAACACCACATTTGCAAGAAATTCTATCAACCAACCGATGTATCCTCAAAATGGATCTAGTATATCACTCAGCGCTTCTTTCACTCCCCCATATTCATTGTGGAGAGATCTAGATTATGAAAATGCTAGCGCAAGAGACCGATTTAAATGGCTAGAGTATCACAAATGGAATTTTGACACTCAATACTACATGTCATTAACTGGCAAACTTGTTCTTGCTGCAAGAGCACACTTTGGTTACTTAGGAACCTATACTAGCAAGACTGGCGTAGGACCATTCGAAAGATTCCAATTGGGTGGATCGGGTCTAACAGGACAAAACTTCTTACTAGGTACCGACGTGGTAGGCCTTCGCGGATATCCCGACAACTCAATAACTCCACAAGATTTCGAGAACAATATTGAGGGTGGAACTATATTCAACAAGTATGTGATGGAAATCAGGTACCCTATATCATTGGCGCAGTCTGCCACAATTTATGCGCTAACGTTCGTTGAAGGAGGTAACAACTGGGATAGGTTTGCAGAATTTAATCCATATAATATCAAAAAGGCAGCAGGTATTGGCCTTAGAGTATTTATGCCAGCCTTTGGTCTTATGGGTATCGACTGGGCATATGGATTCGATAGAGTACCAGGTTCATTTGAAAATGCAGGGCCTCAATTCCACTTCTCAATTGGCCAACAGATTCGATAAGGTCTTCTAAATGAATAATTATGAAAAAGTTAACTCTACTACTTTTTGGACTGTTTTTAAGCTCGGTTACATTTGCGCAAAAATTTGGATACGTAGACACCCAATATATTTTGGAAAAGATGCCAGAATATAAAGAGGCGCAAGCAGAAATTGAGAAACGTGCTAAAGGGTGGGAAAAAGAAATACAAGACCTTTATCAACAGGTAGAGGCTCTTGAAGTAGAGTTAAAGGCAGAAGAAGTTTTACTAACCAAAGAAATGTGGGAGGATCGAAATGCCGAGATTGAAAGAAAATGGAACGAGGTAAAGGAATATCAACAATCAATTTTCGGATTTGATGGTCTTTACTTCCTAAAAAAGAAAGAACTGGTGAAGCCTGTTCAAGACCAAGTCTTCGAGGCTGTTGAACGTGTTGCAAAGAACAGCAGACTTCAAATAGTATTTGATAAGTCCGGAGATTTAGTGATGATTTATACAGATCCAATCCATGATTATACCGATTTCGTGCTGGAAGATCTAGGATTGGTAGAAAATCAGAGCGTTGACAATAATTGAGCACAAAAATTGAATCTTATAAAACCGATGGGACGCAAGTCCAAACCATAAAACGAAAAGTTAATTGATTATGAAAGTTAGAATTTTACTAAGTACTGCCCTTGCTGTGATAGGATTTGGAGTGATGGCGCAGTTGAAAGTAGGCTATACGAACGTAGAGTATGTTTTAAGCCTAATGCCAGAAGCAAAACAAATTGAAAGTGAACTTGCAGGTTATGATAAGCAACTAT
>CAZWLS010000466.1:0-2099 GCA_964634415.1 uncultured Roseivirgaceae bacterium
ACTCACCATGTAATGAAAGCACAACTAAGTGAAAACGGTGAAATTAAAGGCATACAACACGACTTTGCCTCTGGGGACGTAGCCATCGATTCTGTTCTTGTGCCAGGATTCGCACATTCAGTTTTAGGCACTGATATCGGTGCGATAAGAGGCGGACAAATTCAATATAAAAACATTGAAAATATACGAGCTGTCTCATGGCATGTAGAACTCCCATTTGCTACTAGTTGGTGGCGTAGCCTTGGTCTGTTAGCTAACACGTTTGCTATTGAAAGTTTTGTTGATGAATTGGCCCTTAAAGCAAATGTTGATCCTATTCAAATGCGCTTAAATCACATTCAATCTGACCCGGAAGGCGATCGGTTGAGAAAAGTGATAGAAGTAGCAAGAGAGAAAGGTGGATACGTAGATACGGTTAATGGTAATCGAGCAATGGGATTTGCGGCTTCAACTGACGCAGGAACTCCATGTGCTCACGTAGTAGAAGTGCTTGTTGAAAACAATGAAATAAAAGTGGAAAAAGTTACTTGCGTGATGGATCCAGGCTTTGCAGTTAATCCTGACCAGGTAAAAGCTCAATGTGAAGGAAGTATCATCATGGGAATGAGCGCATCTATGTTTGAAAGAATGTATGTTGAAAAAGGCCAACTTCGTCCAACGATATATGGGCCATATAAAATGGCATTGATGAGGCATTCGCCTAAAGAAATTAATGTGGAAATCATCAACGGCACTGGAACACCAGGTGCTGTTGGAGAACCTCCTCTTGGACCAATTGCTGCGGCAATTGCAAATGCCGTATTTAGAATTACAGGCAAAAGATTGAGGCAAATGCCACTTTCTCTAGCTTAATCATTCAATTCATAGCTTTAATTTTGTCTTCTAGCCAAGCATTCAAATGGCTAGAAGGTTAAGCTATGAATGTTCTTTTTCTCTTTGCCAGTCTCGGTGTTATCAATGGTGTTTTTGTAAGCACATATCTCCTATTCAGAAAAAAAAGAATTCCTTCGGATATCTATTTCGCAGGAATGATTCTGATGCTTTGCATTCGAATAGGTAAATCAATTCACTATTACTTTTTTCCAGAGACGGACCGATTCATCTTACAACTCGGGCTTTCAGCTTGCATATTTATAGGTCCGTTATTTTTTCTCTATGCTAGGGCTTATCGCAATAAGCATAAGGAATATCAGAAACTAGATTTAATCTTACTTACCATCCTTTTACTAGCAATTTCAATTGTTGGTTGGATATTCCCCTATCGATCAAATCCAGAAATCTGGAACACAATGATCATTCAAGGAATCTACCTGGTGTGGGCAATTTTTATTGTTCTTGGATTACTTCAATCTTATGCGGTTTTGGGTAATTCACATTGGAAGTCAATTGGTGACAGAACATACTTCATGGTTATTTTAATTGGCATCGTATTCATTACGCTTACCTATCAACTTGCCTTACATATAGGCTTTACCTATATCTGGGGTTCGTTTATTTTCTCTACGCTATTCTATGTTCTAGCTTTTCGAACACTATCAGCTAGAAAGTCCATCACTCCAAAATCTCCGGTAGAAAAGATCAATGATGGAGAATTAATTCTTGAAAAAATCGATGGCTTGATGCGGACCGAAAAGCTCTACAAAAAGCAGGAGTTAAAACTAGAAGATATTGCATCAAGCATAGGTCTCAGCAGGCATGAAGTTTCCCAGGTATTAAATGAGGTCTACACTCATGGGTATACGAATTACATTAAAGCGTACCGAATTAAAGAAGCCAAGGAATTAATTGCAACTCGGCCAGAATTAAGCCTCGAAGGAATTGGTCATGAGTCTGGATTTAAGTCAAAATCAGTATTTTTTGAATCTTTCCGCAACATTGTTGGATCCACACCAGCGGCGTACAAAAAGCAGCTTGACACCAAAACAAGCTAGGAATGAGTTCGGATTGATCAGATCGAACTTCTAGACCTGAAATTTGACGGTTACTCGCACATCTATCTCGTATTCTTGAAAAATCAAATCAACGAAATATGAGAAAACTAATCTTACTATTATCAACATTAGCAACAATCTCTTTGCATGCTCAACCAGACTATGATG
>CAZWLS010000467.1:0-2090 GCA_964634415.1 uncultured Roseivirgaceae bacterium
AATTTGTCTCCACCTCCCGATTGGATATATGAATCAACAGCCTGCGTAGCAGTTTCAAACTCTAACAAATCCATAGCCGCACGATTGATAATCACTGCCCCAATATCCGTTTCCAGTTCAGGGTTGAAACTTCTTCCGGCAATCAAAGGAATACCAAGTGTGTTTAGGTACTCATCATCAATACTTAAAGTAGCAATGGAATGATAAAGCAATTCATCCAAGTCTATTCTCGAGATTGGAACACCTTCTATCTCTGCGCTACCAGGTATCTCCTCACCTGAAGAAATGCTTCTTATGTTGGAGTTATTAGCAAGCATATCATAAAACAAATGCTTATTGTCATCTGAAGCAGTAGGACCTTTTACCACTAACACATTATATATGTCAAATCCAAGCTCTCTAGATCTTAGATGCTGTTGTTGCAACGTGATCACAATTGTTGTAGTGATAAGCATACTTGATGCTATTAATTGAAAAGCAATAAAGATTCGACGAACGTGCTGGCCTTTTTTACCTGATTTCAAATGACCTCTCAATGCATCGGTATGTCTGAAGGATACAAAGTAAATGGCGGGTATTGTCGAAGAGAACACAAACCCACCTAGAAAAATCATTGCTGCATCACCAACAAAATGAGTGTTAATAATAGACTGTAAATCAAAGTAATAGGAACCATATTTGGCAAGAAGAACATGAACTACTACCACTACCAGACATGCAAGGATCAGGCTGAATATGTGTACTAAAACAGATTCTAAAAAGTATTGAGAAATCAGGGTTCCTCTAGATGCTCCAATCACTTTTCTTAATCCTATTTCTTTTGATCTTACAAACAGCCTGGAAGTAGATTGATTGATGTAATTAAACCAGGCAATAAATACAATTGCTAAGGAAACACTAAACAGGAATTCAAGGATTGTCGCATCACCTTTACTCTTAGCGTCCAGTTCTTCATCTAGAGCAGAATATAAGTGTATATCCTTGACTTTAGTGAGACTGTAGATTCGTTCTACTTTTCTTAGCATATCCTTTTGAGCAATCGGGCTTTGTGTGTTGATCTGCTTAAGCAAGGAAGAAAACTGAGTTTCGTTCACTGAAGGATCTAACTTCACATAACTGTGAAATTCTCTTGATGTCCAATCATTATCTGTTTCTTCTTCGTACCACCACCTTGCTGTTTCAAAGGAGAGTAAAATCTCGAATTGCAAATGGCTATTTTGAGGTGGATCCTCAAATACTCCTACGACAAAATAATCATCATACCCATCAATGTCTATGACTTCTCCGATTGCATTTTTCTCTCCAAAGTATTTGATCTTAACACTTTGAGAAATCATCATAGCTCCCCGATTCTTTAATCCCAAAGAGGGATCTCCTTCAAGCACCTTGAAGTCAAAAACTTCAAAGAAAGAAGGGTCAACCATTAGCACTTGCTGCTCTCTAAAGATCGAAGAGCCCATTTTGAATACAAGGTCAGGATATTTTAGTACTCGTGTGTATTCCCGGACACCTGGAATTTGTTCTTTTATGAAAGGTGCAATGGCAGGAGGCGTTGAGGCGGTGTAAGAAATGGTATTTCCTTCATGAATCAATTGGTAATCAATCCTGAAGATATCCTCATAATCAGAATGGAAACGATCGTAACTTTTTTCAAAATTTATGTATGCATTGATGACTATAAAAGATGCAAAAGCTACCGCCAACCCAACAACATTGATGAGCGTGTAAGACTCCTTTTTAAAAACATTTCTGAACCCGACCTTCAGATTATGTTTAAATATTCCATAAAAATTAAGGTTGCGATCGCCTCCTAACTGTTTCATTAAAATGGGTCGGCAAAATCTGCATGCGTCCTTTACAAATAGCAATTCAGCTCTCCTATTTCCATACGTTTCCAAATTATCTTGGAATTGTTCCGTCAAATCTCCTTCGATCTCTTCTAAGAAATCTGATTTGATGATGAAGCTCAAAACCTTCAGAACCCATACTGGAGGTTGCCTTTCAAATCTCTTCTCCATTATGTATGATTTATTTTGAATTGGGGAATGGCCTCCCACAAGCCACTTCTGATATCCTTCATTTGCTGTAAG
>CAZWLS010000468.1:0-2083 GCA_964634415.1 uncultured Roseivirgaceae bacterium
ATCTTAGGTGGCCATGTTAACTCTGGCGGTCAAAGGGCCGGAGGTACCATGACAGCAGCAAACCCTGAGGCTGTTCAAGATTGCATCAAGCGAGCGATCAAAGTTGCAGGCATTGATCCAAAGGAAATTGACCTAATCAACGGACACCTGACATCCACAAAGGGTGATCCAGCGGAAATAAGAAATTGGGTGGCAGCATTGGGAAGATCCGGAAAAGATTTTCCGATGATCAATACGCCGAAATCCATGATCGGTCATGCCGTTGCAGGTGCAGGATCGGTAGAATTAGTTGCTAGCGTCCTTCAGCTTCACAAAGACTTTGTTCACCCCAATTTGAACGTAGAAAATATTCATCCTGAAATTTTATCAGAAATTTTTGGGGGTTGTATTCCAACGAGTTGCCAAAGCAAGGAAGTAAACACTGTAATCAAAGCCAATTTTGGTTTTGGTGACTTAAATTGCGCGCTCGTTTTAAGGAAATACAAAGAAGATGAATAGAGAAACTGTAAAAACCGACCTTATCAACATCATTAAGCCTTATCTGCCTGAAAACATCATGGAAAATGAAGTTTCTGAAGATAAGCATCTGATCAATGATTTGATGATCAACTCTGCACACATTGTAGATATCGTTCTTGATATTGAGGATAAATTTGACATCATGATTGATGATGACGTTATTGGAGAAATGAATACTGTTCAGGATTCAATTGATGTTGTCTTACAAAAGGCTGCCTAATTAGTTAGACAGTTCTTTCAATAATTTTTCATCAAATTTCTTTTGTAGAAGGTTAAGAGGAATATATCCGATTGTCCATATAAGGCTAGCAATCAGGTATATTTCGAATCTTCCAAACAAAGCTGAAATTACCATCGCATTACGGTGGGTATTGCTACCGCCCAACCAAGCCCACCAGAATAATGTTCTCATATTAAGCTTAGAATAAAGCGGATCGAACTTTTCAGGCATCTCCCTTGAGAGTTCTCTCATTTTTTGTCTCTGGTCCGCAGTTCTTGTTGTAGACTTTATCTGCTTCCCTGTATAATCCAGATTTATATAGTGTATAATCTTGTGAAAGAATTTTTCACCTGTTGGTTTTATTTCATCTCTAGTTAATGGAATAAGACCCGCATCTGACTTGCCCACCAAATACAGGTATTCTGATTTATAAAACTCATATAGACCAGCCTTGTAACTATGAGCAATGCCTGTAGCAGCCATTAGTATCAATACCCAATATCCATATTCAGGAATCAAATAAATTGTACCCCCGATATAACAAGATATAAATACAAGATTGTCGATTAGTCCATCAATTTGTCTACCGATCTCAGAAGATTGCCCAGTCATTCGGGCCAGCTGCCCGTCCGAACTATCCAATACTCCAGCCCAAGTGATCATAAACCCAGCCAGTGCGACAACCCAAAGAATATTTTGATAATAAAATAGCCAACCGCCGGCCACACCGATTATCAGACTTATAATAGAAACATTGGTAGGAGTAAGCTTCAGCCATTTGGCAACTTTGGCAAAGTACAAGCCAAAGAATCGACTGAAGTATAAGTCATACCTCTCTTCGATATCAATTAGCTTTATTGTGGAAAGAACCTCATCTAAATGATTTTGATACTTTCTTTTAAAGTAACCAAGCATTTTAATTGTTACGCTTAACTCTTGAGAATAATGAAATCTTGTTGTCGAACAAGAATTGCCAGATTACTTTGGAATAACTCTTATGAGAATAAAGATTATCGTAGTGCTCTCCTGCAATCTTCTTGAGCTCTGGAAGTTTCGAACCTGGAATAGTTGGAAAATCATGATGCTCGTTGTGATAGCCAACGTTCCAAATAAATTTATTCCACCAACCATAGTATGAATATGTTTCCTGACCCTCTTTATAAATGAAGTGTTCAGCGACAAAATGGCCAGAAATAGGATGTAGTCCAGTAGCTAAAGCAGTAGATAGAGCAAGATATAGAAGACCTGGCCATCCAGCTAAGTAATAGAATCCTACCATTCCACCTGCTTGGAATATCGCATTGATTATCTGCCATTTATCTGGTACAAGCGGATGAACAAATA
>CAZWLS010000469.1:0-2044 GCA_964634415.1 uncultured Roseivirgaceae bacterium
CTTCATACAAGTTTACGAAACATTCGATTCTCGTGCAAATCTTGCACAAGTAAGTTTAGCAAGCTCCGTTCTTTACCTATTAGCCTCAGCATCAAACACGGTATTTCACAGAAACAAAATTACAAACGCATCAACATCGGCGCTAAAAAAGAAAAGGGACAGTTAATATTATCCGTTTTCAACGAAGGCCCACCATTAAAAAGTGAACAGGTGGAAGGTATTGGACTGAGTAATATTCAGGAACGACTGACCAATGTGTATGAGGGGCAATCTAGCTTTCATATTCAATCTGTAGAAAATGGTGTAGAAGCAGAAATAAGAATCCCTGCATGAGAAAAACTGTATTAATTGCCGACGATGAAGAAGATGCACGGGAATTACTTAAAGTTCACCTGAAGCATCATGATCACCTGTCATTGGTCGCAGAGGCCCAAAACGGTCAGGAAGCTTTGGAAGCGATTCAAAAATGGCAACCAGACATTGTCTTGTTAGACATTCAAATGCCAGAACTAAGTGGAATTGAGCTGGTAGAACAATTGAAGGAAACTACTCCTCCGCAAATCATCTTTATTACTGCTTATGACCAGTTTGCCGTCAAGGCCTTTGAACTGAATGCAGTAGACTATCTCCTGAAACCTTTTAGTAAAGATCGATTTGATCAAACGTTGAATAAAGTGGCTGCTACAGCAGAAAAGCAAGATTTACAAATGCTCGTGGCAACCCTTTCTCATACTCCTGCTAAAAAGGAATATCTGGCTCGATTCGCTTACCGCGATGGTCTTTCTACGATCTTCATCCCCGTCAATGAAGTGTATATGGTGATTTCAGCAGATCAATATGTTGAAGTGTTTACCACCGAAAAAAAGTATTTGATCCGTCTCGCAATGGACTATCTGGAACAGGTGTTAGACCCAGGCATCTTCTTCAGGACCCATCGTTCTTACTTTGTGAACATCAACTTTGTCACTTCGATCGAACAATACGAACCACGCAATTTTCTGGTCCACTTGCGGGGTGACCTGCAAGCCAAATTGAGCCGGGAAAAAAGGGATACTTTCAATCAAAAGCTACTGGGGGATATCTAAGGGCGCGCTCATCAAATCATGATTCATCTAAACCAACCACACTTAATTTATTTTAAAAATACCGTTTAGAGGTTACTATAATTGGTCACTTTCCATTATCTTCAAAGGATAACCAGAATCGACCATGAAAAAACCTAAAAAGACACAAAAGAAAGTTTCCGGTAATGACCTAAAACGCAGAGATTTCCTGCAAATTGGCGCTCTTGGCACCACTGCACCGTTCTTGTTAGGGGCTAATAGCATCGCTGAAGATTCGATTGATGAGGCTGATGAGGAATCCGATGCTACGGATACATCCAGTCAAATCGATGTTGTGAAAGCCGTGGAAACCTGGGATGAGCCCTGGGTTTGGGAGCCTTCACGATTCCCATCAGAATATCTACATTTAAATGTGGTAGAACATCAGGAACCAAGCACTGTCGTTGGTTACGGAAACCCGTATGCGGCCTTATTCAGCTACAATGGTGGCACTCCCGGCCCCACCATTCGAATGACAGGCGATGAAACCCTTAAAGTCAAATTATTTAACCACCTGGATTTGAATCGAGGGGAGAGTATTTTCACCGTATGGCCTGATAAAGCGTATTTCTTATCGGGGCCAAAACCAAATACAAAACTGGGATATAAAGACCCTGACAAAAATGAAATACGGGATGATTGGCGATTGGGAGAACATATTAATGGAATTCACTCCATTCATACGACTAACATGCACACGCATGGGTTACATGTCAGTCCAGGAAAACACATAAAAGAAGGCGATGAAAAACAAATTCATTCAGATAACATCTATTTAAGGTTGATTCCACGTGATGATCTGGAAAAGCGTAAAGACGCAGGGATATCACCACCCTATTTTGAAGGTGATGAAGTCGATTTTTCAAAATTTCATTTCAAATTGGGCAATAAAGCCGGAAAAAAAATCCCCACCCATCCTCCAGGTACCCATTGGTATCATC
>CAZWLS010000470.1:0-2036 GCA_964634415.1 uncultured Roseivirgaceae bacterium
CCGCAGATTGGGTGAGGCTAACTACTCATAGATTAGATATCTATAATGAAGAATTAGCTAAAACAGAATTTTTAGATCAGTTTGAGTCCTTATTCGAGACCGGTGAGATAAGTAAGGAGCTGCTTTCAGAGTTGCCCACAGCTTTTGATTACATACGGTTAGGTCATCCTCTTTCATGTGTGCTGGAATGGACAATTGCTAAATCAAATGATTTACACTCAGATAATGTGATAAGTTTCTCGTCAGCAACTGTTCCAATATTAGCTGTGCTTCGTAAGAATCAGTTTAAAAAAAAGAGAACTAAAATTTTCCACAGTAAGGAGTTACCAAAACACTTTGATCTTGAGGTTGTAAAACACATTTATGAATATGAATTAGAAGTTGAGCATATTCAAAATATTTCTGATGTGACATCATTCGATGGCAGTAGCATTTACCTTTCAGACAATAATGATATTACAAATTTAATGCTCGATTCGAGCATTGATTTTTACATCAGTGTTCATGATCAAGCTGGTAGTACGATCATCATAAACGGAGACAATGATGATTATATACCCGAAATTCAACACGTCCGAAGAAGAGAGACAATCGCAATGACTCCCGCGAACTGTCTTAGTGTATTAGAAACTATTTTAGGGAGGGATATCACTTCATCTCATTCTAATAAAGAGCAAAATAAAATCAATGTCCTAGAGACTATCAAGTCAATTACTGGGACGAATACAAATGGTTTGGTAGCATCAAGTGGTCTCTCCATTCAGTATGCAATCCTTATGGGCCTGGTGCATGATGCAAGAGATAACCACGCGGGAAAAGAAATAAGAATAATTGTTCCTCCAAATTGCTATGGAGGAACAAATGACCAAGCACGACGAGTTGCAGCATGTTTGTCTGATGTAGAAATTGTCGACTTTCCTGTTGATGCAGGAAATGACATGGTGCAAAGTATCGATATGATATTGAATGATATGGCAGCCAAAGACGCAGTGCCATTAATAATTGCTGAAATCCCAACTAACCCGAGAGTAGAGGTTCCTGATCTTGAGAAATTAAGAGTAGCACTAAGTAAAAAGCGCTCGACTCCAAATGGAAGCACAGCAATTGACCCAGTTTTCATTTTGGATCAAACATTCTGCCCGAATGTACATTTCTTAGGCGCAACCGACATACTAGCTTCTGTTAGAACAATATCTTTCGCTAGTGGATCTAAATTCCCAAGCGGTGGCTTATGTACAGCCGGATACTGTGTTGCCAATGGTAGAGCTGAAAATTTGATTCAAAGAATTGAACAACACCTTTTAATATGTGATAATGAGGCAACTGAACTCCAATATGATATTTTGGCAAGGCAAATGCCATCCATGATTCAACGTATTGAAGGTGCTTACCAAAATACTCGCTCATTTGTAAAATTTATTGAGGAGCATCTTCCGGATGCAAAAATCAACTTTGTAACGGAGGAACTTGCCAATAAAGGATTTACACCCTCAGTATGTTCATTGGACCTTCCTACCAAAGGTGATACTCCAGATGAAAAAGAAGCGTATAAACGTGAGCTAAATCTCAAATTGATTAATCTCATGATTAAAGAAATACCAGAAGAAAGCAAATACTGTGTAAGCTATGGACAATTAAAGGGCTGTTATTGGACAATCCCTGCAACATCTACGCAGGGTACAACAAAAGAAGGAGACAAAGACTATATAGCACGTGTTGCACTGTCTGCAAATATGGACCTAGAAAAGCATAAAAGTGTTTTCGCTGATTTCGTAGAATTGCTTTAAAGGAACAATCAGATAATATTTCACATGGTTCTGAACGTCATCTTGCTTAGCTTTATCGCTTAAGAAATATTTATTGAATGATGTCAAATCAGATTGTTAAATCAGCCATTAAGCATCACAATTCTGTGCAGCTTGACTACTACAGTGGTAAGGACAAAAAAACAATGATTCCTACCGATAGCTATTATGTAAACAGGCATATCGATACGTTCATTGAGCATTCAGATATTAAACGAACGGATTCTATAT
>CAZWLS010000471.1:0-2012 GCA_964634415.1 uncultured Roseivirgaceae bacterium
GTGGTTATGAAACGATCATGATCAACTGCAACCCGGAGACGGTATCTACCGATTTTGATGTTGCAGATAAGCTTTACTTTGAGCCGGTTTTCTGGGAACATATTTACGACATCATCCTTCATGAAAAGCCAGAAGGTGTGATTGTTCAGCTTGGTGGTCAGACTGCCTTAAAGCTTGCCGAGAAATTAGAGCGTTACGGAATCAAAATTATAGGAACAAGTTTTGAAGCTTTAGACCTTGCAGAAGCCCGTGGAAGATTCTCTGATCTTTTAAAAGAACAAGAAATTCCATATCCACTTTATGGAACAATCGAAAATGCTGAAGATGCTGTAGAACTTTCCAAAGAACTCGGATTTCCACTATTAGTTCGTCCTAGTTATGTGCTAGGGGGACAAAGTATGAAGATTGTGATTAATGAGACGGAGCTAGAGCAACATGTCGTTGATATCTTGAAAGACAAACCAGATGGGGAAATACTATTGGATCATTTCCTCGAAGGTGCTATTGAAGCTGAAGCTGATGCGATATGTGATGGTGAGAATGTTTACATAATAGGAATCATGCAGCATATAGAGCCTGCGGGTATCCACTCGGGAGATTCTTACGCAGTATTGCCTCCATACAATCTTGGAGATTTTGTTATTAGACAAATAGAAGATTACACCAAGAAAATTGCAATTGCTCTTCGCACGGTTGGACTAATAAATATTCAATTTGCAGTAAAAGATGATAAGGTTTACATCATTGAAGCCAACCCAAGAGCATCTCGTACTGTACCATTTATTTGTAAAGCTTACCGAGAGCCATACGTAAATTATGCAACGAAAGTGATGCTTGGTGAGAAAAAAGTTACAGACTTTGATTTCAAACCTTACAAGCATGGATATGCAATCAAAGAGCCGGTATTCTCATTCCATAAGTTTCCAAATGTGAATAAAGAATTAGGGCCTGAGATGAAATCTACCGGAGAGGCTATCTATTTTATTGATGACCTGATGGACGATTATTTCATGGAAATTTATGCAGAAAGAAACCGTTTCTTGAGTCGATAGGTTTTATAGGATATGCTATTAAAAATCATCATCGTACTTGTTCTTATTGGTTATGTTTTCAATAAGGTTACTTCATTTCTTTTCAAAAGAAATGCCAGTAGATATGCCGGAGGAAATCAGTTCAATCAATCTAGGACAACAAGGAAAGCTGCTGGTAGTGACCTTAATATCGACAACGTTCCTAACCGAAGTTCTAGAAAGAATAGTGGTTTTAGCGGTGGCGAGTACGTAGACTATGAAGAAATAAACTAATTATTTATAAAGTTTGGAGTAAAGTTAAAGCCGATAAAATCAGTCATTGATTTGGCAATTATCATTTAGCTTTGCTCGTTCACTGAGAAAGAATTCGAATGGCGTGGTTTAAGCGACAAGACAAGGGGATACTTACTAAGACAGAGGATAAGAAGGAAGTACCAGATGGTCTCTGGTATAAAACTCCAAGTGGTTCTATTATTCATATGCGCGAGTTGAAAAACAACTCATACGTATGTCCGGATGATGATTACCACGTTAGGATTGGGTCAAAAGAGTATTTCGAAATATTATTTGACAATAATAAGTTTAAAGAATTGGACGAAGACCTGGTTTCAGGTGACCCACTTAAATTTCAAGACACAAAAAAATATCCTGACCGAATCAGTGCAACGCAAAAGAAAACAGACCTGAAAGATGCTGTTAGAAGTGCCACTGGTAAAATGAATGGGATAGATATCGTAGTTGCATGTATGGATTTCTCATTTATTGGAGGTTCGATGGGATCTGTAGTAGGAGAAAAGATTGCAAGAGCTATTGACTATTCGTTAAAAAAGAAGATTCCTTTCTTGATGATTTCAAAATCAGGAGGAGCGCGCATGATGGAAGCAGGGTACTCGCTTATGCAGATGGCTAAAACGTCAGCTAAGCTTGCTTTGCTATCAGAAGCTAAAATCCCTTACATATCATTACTGACAGATCCTACCA
>CAZWLS010000472.1:0-2008 GCA_964634415.1 uncultured Roseivirgaceae bacterium
TACGGAACATACCAACATCCATGTGATACATTAAATGGCAGTGAAAAGCCCATTTTCCTCTAGCATCTACATCAATCTCAGTAGAGAGTTTCTCCGCAGGTTTGACAATGATAGTGTGCTTACGGGGTTGGTAGTCCCCGTTACCGTTAACTAATTCCATCCACATTCCGTGTAAATGTAGAGGATGTTCCATCATGGTATCGTTGACGAATGTTAGTCTTAATCTTTCACCGTAATAAAATTTAATTTCTTTATCTTCAGAGTATTTTTTACCATCAAATGACCACATATAACGTTCCATATTACCCGTTAAATGTAGCTCTATTTCGCGATCGACTTTACGCCTATTAATTTTATTAATCCCTTTGAGGTCAGTATAAACTAAGACCCTATGTTTAGCATCTTCTAAACCAATACCTGGTTCATTAAGACGATTTTTAACCATCATAGGTGTGGAAGCATTACCGATACCATGATCTATATCTCCATGAGGTTTCCAACTAAAGTCTAATTTATCTTTCATGCCTGACATATCATGACCATCATGAGAATTATTTTGATTCATGTTCTGCATATTATGACCATCATGATTATTTTTCTCTAATGATTTAGTATTATTACTATGGTCTCCATGACCACCGTGACTACCATGATCCATTCCCATATCCGCCATAGTACGTAAAGGGCGTTCTCGACGAGGGGGAATTGCCGCTTGTAAGCCATCTTTTACTGCCAATGTTCCACGAGCATAACTACTTCGATCCATTGTTTCGGCAAAGATAGTATAAGCTTGTTCAGTGGTAGGTTCAACTATTACATCGTAGGTTTCGGCTACCCCAATTCTAAATTCATCGACGGGTACAGGTTGAACATTTTGTCCATCAGCTTGGACCACAGTCATTTTTAACCCTGGAATACGGACATCAAAAAAAGTCATTGCTGAGCCATTAATAAAACGGAGTCGAATTTTTTCACCGGGTTTAAATATACCCGTCCAATTTTTATCGCTAGTTTTACCATTCATCAAATAGGTATAAGTCGCTGCTGTAACATCAGCAATATCCGATGAATCCATACGCATCTGTTTCCAATCCCAGTCTTCTCCTAAACTAGCAACGGTTCGTCTTTGATAGTTATAGTAGGTAGGCATTTTCTTCAGATTAGCGAGAATATCATGAGGATGTTCAAAACTCCAATCTGATAATACGATGGCATAATCTCGATCGTACTCAAAGGGATCAGGTTCAAGAGGATCAACAATAATCGCTCCATACATTCCCAATGGTTCTTGCATATTGCTGTGGCTATGATACCAGTAAGTACCACTTTGATTAAGATCAAACTTGTAAGTAAAGGTTTCCCCTGGTTTAATACCTCTAAAGCTAACTCCAGGTACTCCATCCATATTGGCAGGTAAAATGATACCGTGCCAATGAATCGATGTATCTTCCTTCAAATTATTCGTAACATTTATAACAGCAGTTTGCCCTTCTTGGAAGCGGAGAATTGGGGCAGGTAAACTTTTATTAAGTATAGTTCCTTTACCTTGGCGATCGCCTATCAAAATCTTACTTTGATCAACTTGTAAGTTAATTTCATTACCTTCTAAATAAGTATTGTTAGTAGTATTGCCTTTAGCTGAAACAGGTAAAATTTGATGTATAAAAAAGCTAGTAGCAATGCCTCCAGTAAACTGAAAAAAGTTACGCCTTGTAATGTTAGACATGATAAATATGAGATAAAAATTTTCTTTGGACTGATTACAAACGAATTTCAATAGGATGTATTTTTATTAGTCGTCGATGGGACATTTTCTTCTCGACGAGTTAGTTAAATTGTTGTAATATTATCGGTTATTATTTTTTGCCATGACCTTGGTGCTCTTGATGATCTTCTGTGTGCGATTCTTCACGAGGACTGTCACCTGCATAGTCACAGTATTGAACAACAAAATTGTTCACTGAATTGTTTTGTAAATGGTTTTTTGTAGACGAAGTCCAATTTTCCT
>CAZWLS010000473.1:0-1973 GCA_964634415.1 uncultured Roseivirgaceae bacterium
AAGTCCCTGAATAATCCCTAGGATTAGGGCTTCTAACCAACTCATTCAGTATCTGACTTTGACTTTGGTTTGTAAAAAATTGCTACAAACTCGATTGCAAAGCCTAGCATCACTACAATTGGACCTAGTGTCAATCCTAGAAATCCAAATCCATATGGTTCGGAGTCTAAAGTCATAATAATGAATCCAATTGCAAGTACTATTATACCGGCAATCATGATCAAATAGTTTGCTTTAGAAAAAGCTAATTTCCTTTTTTCAGACATTCTAATACAGTTCGTCTAATGACATTTTTAAATATTTCTTAATTGCTCTAAGTGAGCTTAAGTATCCAACTATAATTCCCATTATTACTATTACAGAAAAAAGTAGTAGGAATCCATTGGCATCTTGTAATTCATCAAGGCCTTCAATTGCGCCATTCATATACTGAGTAAATCCATAGATTATTCCGCAAGCAATAAGTCCGGCGAAAAAACCATACAACATAGAACGATATAAAAACGGACGTTGAATGAATGAGCTAGTAGCACCCACTAACTGCATACTTCGAATCAAGAATCGCTGAGAGAACAATGCGAGCTTGATTGTATTGTTGATAAGAATGATTACTACAAGCAATGCAAAAATTGCAATACCTAATAAGATGAATCCAATCTTTGTTAGATTTTGATTAATACTTTCTATGAGGCTTTCTTCATATTCAACCTCAAATACACCGCGTATCTTTTCTATCTCACTTTTAATCAAATTGAGACTGTCGAGTGCTTGATACTCTCCTTTTACTTTTACAGCAAAAAGATCGCGAAGCGGATTGTCCCCAAGAAAATCCTTAAAATCTTCACCAGTGGCTTCAACAAATTGCTTAGCGGCCTCCTCTTTCGTGATCAAAAGAATTTGAGGCTCCTCTTTCACTAACGTGTAAGGTTTTGATGCAATTGAAGTTCGAATCTTAGCAATATCGGATTGATTAATATTCTTGTTGAGATATACCTGTATCTCAACGTTTTCCTGAATACGTGTTCCAAGCCTAGAACTATGAAGCAATAACCATCCAAAGAGACCTAAAACCAACAACGCAACAGTGATGCTAAATACAACACTTGCAAAGGGATAGCTTCCAAGCTTCCGTTTTTTTCTGGTTTTCTTATCTTCCATTCAGCCACGAATTTAGGCAAAATGAAAAAGCTATGGAACGTAATGTTAGACTACTTGTTTTCTCTGAGCGTTTTTAACTCATCAACAACCTGTGGGTTGGTCACTTTCGGCAATTCTGTAAGCTTATCCGCATTGCCTACTTTATAGTAGTTGCCCAGATAATAGACGTAAATTCGTCTTCCAGATGTACTGTTAATTTCAAGTATTTCATATGGAGCCTTGTCAAACGCTCCATTAAGGAACAATTTGCCATCATAATACTTGTACTTTATAGTATTGCTCTTGGTAATTTCTGATTGGACATCTATAGAATTCTCCGTAACGTCCCCATTATCCGTAGTTGGTATTTCATCAAGTCCTGTAGTTTCAAAAGCTACATCTTCCCCAACGGCTTCTGCATTTGGCGCTTCAAAAGAAGGTTTATAAACATCTTCCTCTGCTACATCGCTCATTGAATTTGATTCATCAACTGCCAATTTCTCAATTGAGGTTTCTTCTTTTTGATCAACTTTATCTTCGTCAGTCTTAGAATTATCGACAACAACTGGCTTTTCGATGAGCTGAACTTCTGTATTTTCCTTTTCTTCCTCCCCTAATTGCCAAACAAATTCTATTGACTCAACCTCTTGTGCTTCCACGGTAGCGTCTTCGTCGAATGCTACAATTTCAGGCTTTTCACCATAGAAGTATATTCCAGTTCCGATTAGTGATGCTACAATGACTCCACCGAATGACTTCATCAATGCTGATTGTTGCGCAAATTCAATCCAGGTTGGACCTACGTTGATTGCATCAAGTCTCGATTTTAATTCGAG
>CAZWLS010000474.1:0-1967 GCA_964634415.1 uncultured Roseivirgaceae bacterium
CTAAAAAACATACCAACTCTTATTCTTAGTGCACGTACCAATCAAAAAGAAAAAATTGAATTATTAAAAAAAGGTATAGATGGCGTCTTATATAAGCCATTTAATTGTGACGAACTTATCACTACAAGTATCAACCTACTTTCCAAAAGACACACAAACTCAAATCCTCTTGAAGACTTATATATTAGCAAAGCAGATGAATTTGAAAAGAAAATAATTGCAAAGTTGGAAAGATTAGTAATTGAAAATATTGATAATCCAACACTATCAGTTATTCATTTAGCTAATGAAATTGCTGCAAGCGAGAGTAAAGTGAATAGAATTGTTAAGAGATTGACAGGGGTTACTCCGTATGATTTTATCAGAGAAATCAGATGGAGATATTTGGAAGAATATCTAGACAATCATAAAGTGAGATCAATATCAAAAGCTGCCCAGCTTATAGGGATGAAAAACACAACATATTTTGCGCAGCAGTATAAGAAAAAGTTTGGAATCTCTATTGATAACAAATTAGTTGGAGGTTACTAGCTTCTATTTTTTCTAGAATTTACAAATGGAGCAATTGTAAAGCTTTTTGACTGAATCATAATTTTTAATGCACCCACTATTGCATTAAAAAAGTTATGACATCATCTAATTTTTTAATTCGCCTGGTTACCTCAATTGCATTTTTCATAGCATTTATACTGATTGTGAATGCTCAATATTGTAGTAAAACAATAATTGGACACGGTGTATGGATAAGCAGGTTTGCCTTAAACGAAATAGATAATACTTCTTCTCATTCAACATACTCTAATTTCACATCTACTACAACCAATTTATTAAGAGGTGAAACATACAATGCCATAATAGAGACTAATGATGCAACTGCTTGGGGAAGTCTTTATATTGATTGGAATCAAGATTCAGATTTTAAAGATTCTGGAGAAAAATATACTTTCAGAGGCACTAGCACCATTCCAATAACCGTCCCATTAACAGCTACGCTTGGGACAAGTAGATTGCGGGCGATCGTGTCTTGGGGAACATTTGGAAACTTAACTAATAACTCATGTGGAAATCACTCAGGGTCGCATGATCTGGGAGAGCCGGAAGATTATGGTATAATAATAGGTGATCCAACGCTGCCTATAACACTATCATATTTCAAAGCACAACTTCAGAATGATAAAATTCATTTTGATTGGGAAACACTAAATGAAATTAACAATAGTTTTTTTACGATAGAACAATCCTCAAACGGTCTTGATTGGATAGAACTTGCTAAAGTTAACGGACAAGGAAATTCTTCGAAACCGACTTCATATAGGTATATAGATAACTATCCAGTCAGTTCACGGACACTATATTTTAGATTGAAACAGACTGATTTTGATGGTCAATTCTCGTATTCAGAAATTCTACTAGTTCAAAATCCCAATAACAAAATATTAATTTATCCAACACCTGCAAATAAGTATATAAATATTGAAGGAGTACCTAATCAAGATTTCAAATTATTCAATTCTGCAGGAGTCAACGTTACTTCCAGTGTCCAGAATACTATCGAAAATGGCGTTCTTATTATTAAGACATCAAGGCTTCAAAATGGGCTCTATTTTCTAGAGATAGGTAAACAAACATTTAGAACAATTGTGCGAAATGATTAGAGATAAAATTTATATCGTTAGAATCCTATTATATACGATACTACTTTTTACATGTATTGCATTAGTTCTTTTAGAAAGGGGATTTAACTAGCATTACGAACACATATCCTGATTTTTATGCGATTGATTGATTTGTGATAACATGTGACAGATTTATAAAGAGGGTACTTTTTAGCTTGTCAAATAAAAAAAATGACCTCTCTATTAATAAACTTTCCGAAGAAAAAATACTATCAAATAGTTAAAAGTAGACTAAACTCAGCAAGGTATGAGGTTAAATGTAATTCGCAATATGTCTACTTTGGAAATAAA
>CAZWLS010000475.1:0-1942 GCA_964634415.1 uncultured Roseivirgaceae bacterium
TCGGAGAAACGGAACGCCGCAAACTCGACTAACCATTCAGAGGAAAAGAAAAGCCTACTAAACTGGCTCAACGAAAAAGTTGACCTATATCAAGAACAACTAAATTCTAAGTTATACAGCGAATCTTCTGATTCGGCATTGAATGTAACGACTGTTCCAGCTCAATACTCTGACGAAAGCGAACTGGTCGACGGACGTGAAGTACTAAATGCAAGTTTTGATCACCTACTTGCAAATGATCCAAGAATTTTTGCCTTCGGAGAAGATGTTGGAAAGATCGGTGATGTAAATCAAGGATTTGCCGGGCTGCAGGAAAAGTACGGTGAACTTAAGGTTACTGATACAGGCATCAGAGAAACTACAATTATTGGTCAAGGCATTGGTGCTGCGATTAGAGGCCTACGACCTATCGCTGAAATTCAGTATCTGGATTATTTGCTTTATGCACTCCAAACCCTATCGGATGATCTAGCTACTCTTCAGTATAGAACTTATGGTGGGCAGAAGGCACCCCTAATCGTACGTACCAGAGGACACAGACTAGAGGGTGTTTGGCATTCAGGATCTCCGATGGGAATGATCCTTCACTCATTGAGAGGTATTTATGTTTTAACACCAAGAAACATGACTCAGGCAGCTGGATTTTACAATACATTGATGACATCTGACGATCCTGCACTTGTTATAGAATCGTTGAATGGATATCGATTAAAAGAAAGAATTCCAGAAAACTTAAGCGAATTCAAATTGGCACTGGGGGAGCCGGAAATTCTGAGAGAAGGAACGGATGTAACCGTAGTAACTTACGGATCTACCTGCAGAGTAGTAATGGAAGCTGCTAATCAGCTTGCAAATGAGGGGATTGAAGTGGAAGTTATTGACGCGCAAACATTAATTCCTTTCGACAGAACTCAAACAATCGTTAACTCCCTAGAGAAAACTAATCGACTAGTGGTAGTCGATGAGGATGTTGAAGGAGGAGCCTCAGCTTTTATCATGCAACAAGTACTTGAAAGAGATAATGGATATTATCATTTAGACTCCAAGCCGCTATCCATAACTGGAAAAAATCACCGTCCGGCATATGGTAGTGATGGCGATTACTTCTCAAAACCAAATGTTGAAGAAATATTCGATCAAGTATATGAAATGGTATCTGAGTCAGATCAGGAAAGTTTCCCTGATATCTACTGAGTTATTTCAGAAAGAACAAAATCAGGAGTAGTCACAAGATTGCTCCTATTTCCCTCTCTATCATAAACATAAAATCTAGCCCTAATGACATCATCTAGAAACGCTAGGCGAAGTACGGCGGATTGAATTGAGTAGGTAAATGAACCACTTTTGCCATCAGGATCATATTGTGGAATTCTTCCATTAAATATCCCTATATCGCATCTATCTGTTCCAAAGATTTCTTGGTAATCCAATCTCTGATAGTCATCACCTATCCTTTTTTCGAATTCGATGACAAAATTAAAATGTGTTTCTACACGAACTACTGGAACAGTGCCTAAGATAGCTTGACGACCTGCACTAGTAGGAGCAATATTAGAACCCTCGCTAAATTCATAGGTCGTTAATGTTGTACTTTCAAGAAAGGTACCATCTTGATTTGTTAGACCGGGGCATGCAAAAGGAATATCAGAAACATCATCAGAAAAAAATTCTTTATCAAAAACTAAAACCGGAAAGTCGTCTTCCACAAAATCAATTAACAAAGTATTTCCAATAATGCTTACCGGCGCCCAATTTTGTGTTATTAATGGAGCGGTATAGATCGGAGGTACCATTTGAGAAATATTGTCAATGGTTACAACACTGTCTCTGGAATCCACATAAACGTCAAATTCATTATACGGTGGCAAAACATCTTGAGACTCGATAATTCCAATGTCACCATTTCCATCTTCAAATGAGAACGTTAATATTAAAGAATCTG
>CAZWLS010000476.1:0-1918 GCA_964634415.1 uncultured Roseivirgaceae bacterium
GGAAATAGCCATAAACTGTAACCCATTGCCCAAATACTTAGCAAACAGACAGGAAAATGTTTTCCTATTCCAGTTGCAATCTCCCAACCAGAGATGTAGGCTTCTCCCTTCCATGAAGTGTCTTTTTTGTTAATAAGGTGATGTAAATCGTGAATGTAGGTTACTCTCTTTCTAAATTCAGGATTCGGAACATTTATGCTGAAGCCGAACAACTTCAATTCAAATGTATCTTTATCAATACCACCATTCGGGATATTATTTTCATCATAAAACTCCTCAAGTAGAACCCCGATTTTCATTTTCCAATAAAAGAATTAAAGGTTATTTCAATAAAACGGCATAATCTTCAGTAAATAACCATAGATACATGCTTGCACCAGACTGTTTCCATAATTTGGGATTTTCTACCACAGACTCCAGAGATATTTTCCTCAAAAAGAGGTAATTGGAATCTCTGTCTTTATAGCAATACACTTGCTTTTCATCCCAATCTTTTCTCTTCAGAGCCGAAGCTTCCGGATCATATGTTGCCAAAACTTCAGCAATAAGTTTATCCTCAACAAACATTTGAATCTGGTATTCATTATTCTCTAGCTCTGTGACTACAAAAATCGCATCAGATTCGTAGTGATTCCAGTTACTTGGCCATTGCTCCCATTTCCCATCTTCTCTATGCAGTTCTTTATACTTGGTACACCTTATTAATGAAGACTGCCCAAAAGAAGCTAAGCAGCAGCTCAGAATAGCACATAAGAAAACAAGTCTTAAAATCATCTTATGATGGCATTGTGGAATATTTCAAATGTACTTTGAAATTAACTCTCTTAGTAGTCAAAGTCCAATCCTAGTCGATCTTTCAGATCTTTCAGATCAGGATTCTGCTTAACCATATAATCAAAGATATCGGTGCTGGTATATAGTTTCTTTTCTTCCTTAATCTCAGCTATCTCTGTTCGTATGACTACATGATCATTTTCTAAAGTATTGCGTAGGTATTGCACTAATTCCGTATCAAACTTTTCCAGAAAACTGACCTCTAATTGACTCCCTAGCATGATAATCACACTGTGATTATCACCTTTTTTCACTTCCTTGCTTAGCACTAACCTATCTGTATCTCCTGCATTCGTTTTCTGGTCAGCAAACCCTTTCCATGCATTTTGAAGATCTTCATCTGAATACTCCTTCGCTCTCTTTTCTTTAACAGGAGCAGATTCACTTGTTTCCTCCTTTGCTTTTTTCTTACCAAAAATGCTAGGTGTTTCTTTCGGCTTGTCCGAAGTAGATGGTCGTAAAACCGGACTGACTTTTGGCTTGGCTGGTTCAGATGGAGCATTGCTCACATCATTCATCATGGATGGAAGCGGCTCCTCAGAAGGCGGTGGTGGCGCATCATCTTGCGGAGGAACTGTTTCTTTTGGTGGTTCGGCTTTAGGTGGAGCACTATTAGCTGGTGGACTTGTCTGTACAGAAGGTTCGGCAGGTTTACTTTCGGCTACGCTACTAGGCCTTTTTTTTTTGCCCCATCTTCCGAGGGACTCAACGTCAATGCACTCGTAAGATGTGCCAACTTCATCAGGCATAATTCAACATGCAAACGCTGATTTTTGCTTTGCTTGAAGTTGAGTTCAAACTGATTTGAAATGTTTAGCGCTGACAGTAAAAATGAAGGACTACACTTGCCTGCCTGTTCGGCATACTTCGCTTTCAAATTATCAGTGACCTCAATGAGTGTTAGCGTTTTTTCATCTTTAGACACAAGCAAATTCCTAAGGTGTTGTTGAAAACCATTGAGGAAATTGTTACCATCAAAGCCGTTTCTTAATATTTCATCAAAAAGCATTAAAGCCCCTGACATATTTTGCGCTAGCAGGTCATCTACCAACTTGAAGTAATAATCATAATCAAGAATGTGAAG
>CAZWLS010000477.1:0-1911 GCA_964634415.1 uncultured Roseivirgaceae bacterium
TGGGCGTTAGCATAATTTTTTACATTAGCCGAACATAATAACAGCAATGAGTAGTATTATCTCAACTTCCGAAATTTCAAGAAAGTACGTGATGGGCAGTGAAATCATCATGGCCCTCAAATCGATCTCAATAAACATTGATAAGGGCGAGTATGTAGCATTCATGGGTCCTTCTGGATCAGGTAAATCTACCTTGATGAATATAATCGGCTGTCTGGATACACCAACAGATGGCACATATATCTTAAATAATAATGACGTAAGCGACCTTACAGAAAATGAGTTAGCTGAAATCAGAAATAAAGAAATCGGTTTCGTATTCCAAACATTTAACCTATTGCCTAGAGCATCGGCAATGGAAAATGTTGCATTACCACTCGTTTATGCGGGGTATAGTGCTTCTGAAAGAGAAGAAAAAGCGCTTGAAGCTTTGGCGGGTGTTGGATTAGAAGATAGAGCATACCACAAACCGAATGAGCTTTCCGGAGGTCAAAGACAACGTGTTGCCATTGCAAGAGCATTAGTAAATAACCCAAGTATTATTCTTGCAGATGAGCCTACGGGTAATTTGGATTCAAAGACTTCTTACGACATCATGGATCTTTTTCAAGAGCTTCATGATAAAGGCAATACAATTATTATGGTTACGCACGAGGAAGACATTGCTGAATACTCTCATCGAATAGTTAGACTTAGAGATGGTCTCATTGAGAAAGATGAAGTAAACAAAAATGTAAGATCAGCTAAAGCGCCAGCATGAGTGCCAAACTCTACACCAAAACAGGAGATAAGGGCAAAACCTCGCTCCTAGGAGGTAAAAAAGTTTCCAAGGCCAATTTACGAATTGACGCTTATGGTAATGTAGATGAGCTAAATTCATTTATTGGGCATCTAAAGGATCATGAAGCTGTTGAAAACAGGCTAAAGCAACAGCTTTATTGGATTCAAGAGCATTTATTTTCCATAGGCAGTATCCTCGCAATAGAAGCTGATTTCAAAGGATTTGAACTCCCAAAGGTCACAAATACTGAAGTCCAACAGTTGGAAGTTTGGATTGATAAATTTGATGGTGAAGTGCCGCCGTTAAAATCATTTATCCTACCCGGCGGACATCCAGCTGTTTCATTGGCTCATATCTGCCGAACTGTTTGTCGTAGAACCGAAAGAAGTATCATTTCGTTAAGCAATGAGGAGCCAGTTGATGAGTCAATATTGCAGTTCATGAATAGATTGTCTGATTATTTGTTCATCTTTGCGCGCGCAATCGGCCACATATTAGGTGTTAAGGAAGTTCCTTGGGCACCAGGGTCGGATTGAAATTCCTTTTCAACACAAAGTATTGTAGAACATGACAGAGACGTTGGATATTCAAATCACGGAAACACAAAATTCCAGATTGCCCGAAATCGATTTCGATAACTTGGCATTTGGTAAAACTTTTTCAGATCATATGTTTATTGCCGATTACAAAGACGGTCAGTGGACAGATCTAAGAATTACACCTTACCAGAATCTTTCTGTGAGCCCTGCCAACGCAACTCTCCACTATGCTCAAAGCATTTTTGAGGGACTTAAAGCACATAAAGCAGACAACGGCGATATTCTGATTTTCAGACCTGAAGCCAATGCTCAACGACTAATCAAGAGCGCAGATAGAATGTGCATGCCTGCTGTGCCAGAAGAATTGTTTATGGAAGCAATACAAGCGTTGATTTCTGTAGACAGAAACTGGGTACCTAATAGCCCTGGAACTTCATTATATATCAGACCATTTCAGTTTGCCGATGACCCATTCATTGGTGTTAGACCATCGGAGACCTACAAATTCATGGTTATTACTGGTCCCGTAGGTGGATATTATTCAGAACCTGTTCGTGTTAAAATTGAAAAACACTTCACAAGAGCCGTAAG
>CAZWLS010000478.1:0-1904 GCA_964634415.1 uncultured Roseivirgaceae bacterium
ATTTGTTGGATACAAAGAAGGATTAAAGTATCGTGGTCCGATAGGAATGAATATCAGCAAGGCAGAATATATGCAGATGAATTTACAACAGTTGAAAGCCGTTTTGATGAGAGAGAAACCTGCGAAAATGGATCTAGTACACTGGATTTATTTCCTATTTTTTGTCATCTTAGGTCAGGTATTGTTTGCATTGCCAGCAATAGCATTAATAACATTACTGCTAATTAACTTCATTTAAATCATGAAATTCCAACTCAGACACTTTGAAAACAACAATCAAATAGTATCCTCGCTCGGTTGGATATTCATCATCATTGGAGTTATCACAATTTTCGTAGGACCGTTTCCAGGAGCGATCATTTTTATTATGGTAGGAGCGGCGCTCGTTTGGATTCAATTGAGAGGGAAAAGGATAGTTGTAGATACTGATGCTAAGTTGGTTACATCCGGTAAAGAAACATTCGATATTTCAAATGCTTCACTTGTGTATATGAATGAGGTTCGCGTCTCACAAAATGTAAACTCCAGAGGGAGTTCTGCTAATGTGAAAATGTATTTCTACAAGGCATTCATTCAAATTGGGGAGGAGAATGTACTTATTTCATGTAATCGCAGTGAAAAGCGAGACATGGAAACCATTCAAAAGATTGCGGAGGCATTGCAAGTACCTTTTCAGAAGAATTACGATTGAAGAGCGACAAGCTTCAAGTTGCTAGCTGCAAGATTCTCCATTCCCAATTCTAAATTCTGAAATCTTATTCTCCGTAAACCTTCAGGTTTTGACCGGCATTGAGGTCAAAAGATTTTAAGCCATTGAGGTCCATTACCTCATCCACCGTCATATTATACTTTCGTGAAATCGCATACAGTGTTTCTCCCGGCTGTACGGAGTGAGTGATAATTGTTTTACCTGCCGACGCTTCTTCAATAGGTGCTTTGACTTGAATGTTTTGTCCGATTTTCAATGCATCTGGATCGGGAAGCTCATTCCATCTAAGTAAATCTTCGAGCTTTACTTCATAGAGTTGGGCAATAGACCAAAGCGACTCTCCTGAAGCGACCGTATGGATTTTTACTTTCCTCAATCGTTCTTCTTTCGTGTCTACCTCTGGGACTTCGATTGGTTTTACTTCTTCCGAACTTTCCTCTATCGATGCTGTCTCTTCGATTGTATCAGCTGATGCTACCGGCTTTGATACAGGTTTAGTAATAACAGGAGCAGTTAATTCATGATAGGCAACAGGCTCACTTGATGGTCTTGTTTTGTCCATCCACAATACGCGACCTGGCTTTAGCTCATCAATGATACTCATGCGATTTTTACTCGCAAGCTTGCTGACCTTTATTCCATACTGCTGAGATATTTCCCACAATGTCTCATCTTGCTTGGCAACATGGAAACCAATCTTAGCTTTTCCCTTCTTGCCTTTTATGTAATAGAATTCGTTAGGTATTATTTCATCATCTGCACCCATGTCGTTGTACTTTCTGAATTTCTTTTCAGAAAGTCCTGCTCTTGCAGAAACACTATGTACATCATCAGACTCCCTAGCTAGAATTGATGGGATACCATTCAGCGGGATAATGGTCGATCTGTTTGCTTCAGTGATGCCTGGCTTTAGCTCGCTCGGATAAATTTTTGATTGTGCCTCCGAGATCTTACTTCGTTTAGTGTTGGATTTATTTTCCGCAACGAGTTTTTTTGGAGGAGACCCTTTCTTAGGGATCATTACTGAGTATGTTTTATCCGTAGGTACTGAGCCTCTCATTAACCACTTATTGTATTTCTTAAGCTCTTCTAGATCTACCTTTTCTTGTCTTGCTATCTGTTCAAGGGACTTACCACCGGCATTGGTAATTTCGTCTAGCCAAATACCTTCAGAATGCGGGAGGCCTACAGAAGG
>CAZWLS010000479.1:0-1889 GCA_964634415.1 uncultured Roseivirgaceae bacterium
TCAATGTAACGATCAGAAATCATCTGAATTCGCTCTTCAGGAATTTCAGGAATTTGCTGTCCGTCCTTTCCCTGAAAACCTTCCGATATTAACCATTGTCTTACAAACTCCTTTGAAAGCTGCTTTTGTGGTTGATTATTATCCAGTAGCTCTTGATAAGGTTCTTGATAAAAATACCGAGAAGAATCTGGAGTATGTACTTCATCGATCAAATAAATTTCATCATTGAACTTCCCAAATTCATATTTAGTATCCACGAGAATTAAGCCTCTCTCAGCTGCTATTTTCGTTCCCCTCGCAAAAAGTTTACGTGTATAATCCTCTAGCACTAAATAGTCAGATTCAGACACTATTCCTTGGCTAAGTATCTCTTCGCGGGATATATCTTCATCATGCCCTTCGTCAGCTTTAGTTGTAGGTGTGATTATCGGTGAAGGAAATTTTTCATTTTCCTTCATACCATCCGGCATAGGGACTCCACAAAGGATCCTTTTGCCATCTCGATATTCTCTCCAAGCATGGCCTGTTAGATATCCCCGGATGACCATTTCCACTTTAAATGGAACGCATCTTTTCCCAAATGTCACATTTGGATGAGGTGAACTTTCAACCCAATTAGGAACTATATCGCTCGTTGCCTCTAGGAACTTAGCAGCGAGCTGGTTTAAAACTTGACCTTTGAAAGGTATTGGTTTAGGTAAAACAACATCAAATGCTGATATTCTATCAGTGGCTATCATAGCCAGTTTTTCACCAAACTCGTATACTTCGCGAACCTTTCCGGTGTATTTTCCGGTTTGTCCTTTAAATTGATATTCTGTTGAAATGATGCCTTGTGACATAGACAGCAAATATAGCTTGATGATCACGATTGCATGAACACTAGAGTAATGAAAAAAATTATCCTCTTTTTTCTAATCATATCAGCTTGCGAGTTTAGAATTGAAGATTCGGAAGCTCAGGAAACACTAGATTCTATAGACATTCAATTTGGTGACTTGGATGTTGATGGTAGAAATATGCACTATGCATATTTGGATCAAAGTAAAGACACTCTGATTGCTTTTGTACATGGTTCTCCAGGGTCATGGAGTGCCTTTATTGACTACTTTAAAGCAGATTCATTGCTCAATCGATTTGATATGCTATCAATTGATCGTGCTGGATTCGGGAATTCTGACTTTGGAATTGCTGAACCCTCCATGCAAATTCAAGCATTTCAGATAAATGAAGTTTTGAAAGAGTTTCCGGGTAAGAAGAAAATTTTGATCGGTCACTCGTTAGGTGGACCAGTGGTGTCTCGAATGGCAATGGACTTTCCCGATCAGTACCTAGGTATGATATTAGTAGCTCCTTCCATAGATCCAGAAATGGAAAAAGATGAATGGTATAGAAAGGCAATTAATACTAAAGTAGGAGCATTATTTACACCAAAAGAATTTGAAGTTAGCAATGATGAAATAATGCCTCTAAAGAAAGAATTGGAAGATATGTTGCCTCTGTGGGAGCAAATAAAAATACCAACTATCGTCATCCAAGGTACTGATGATTCGTTGGTACCAAAAGAGAATGCAGACTTTGCAGAGAAAATGCTTCCCGATACATTATTGACGGTGAGCCTATTGGATGGAGCCAATCATTTTATCCCATGGTCACATCCTAAGGAAATAATTAAGGCCATTCAAGAATTATCGAATGGCCAAGGTTATTATCCATAGCTTAGACGCTAAGCGTCTTTTTCATAAAGGTTTCACATTTTTCTCTGCTGCCTATATATAGGATGCTAAAGCCTTTCTTTACCATCCAATCACCTGTTTGTGATTTTGTCAACCTTATTCGGTCTTTATCATTTCTTTTACCTAGTAGTCTAAAAAAATTCATAGCTGTAT
>CAZWLS010000480.1:0-1866 GCA_964634415.1 uncultured Roseivirgaceae bacterium
TAATATGCTTAGAGGTTTGTTCCAAGAATTCAACTGAATTCAAGTTAGCACCTTTCAAATCAGGTTTTTTTGCATAAATCTCGTCACGCAAATAGCTCGTCTTTTGCTTAAAATTAAGTATCCAAACATCATCCTTATAACTCAAAGAGTATTCTGAAAGTACGATATTATGCGCCACACTCTTGCTGCAAAAGAAGGTGCACATCAATGAGAGAAAGAAGACAAAAAAATGCGCCCTTAGCGGGGCGCATTTATATTTTGCATTCAAATTAATTGAATTAATTATTTGTAAAATCATCGCTTGGAGTACCGTAGAAGCATCTCGGAATTGATGGATACGTATCCGTAATGACATAGATATATCCTAAAGTTGGATCTTCATAACCATTACACTCGTCCAAATCACCAAGACCGGCAACGTATTCATAATCTTCGTTGTACGTCCCGTCTGGGCATCCGCTTGGTGCTGACACACCATCTCCACCTCTATCTGTGGTTTTAAGTCTGAAGCTAGAACTAAGTTCTACTACCGATCCATCTTTATTTCCATACTTGTAATAAATAGGAAAACCATCAGCAGCCCAACCAATCTGAGTAGTTTCTGAACTGCTTATATTTCTATCTTCCACGTAAGCTGAAGGAGTGGCATGATGGTGGTATCTTCCTGTTGGGAATACATGAGAATTATTACAATCAGTGCCTAAGTTGATATTCGAGCTCAATGCATTCTCATTCCAATCCGTGTTGTCTTCCCCAGTACTAGTATTTGTAAAGAACTCATTGGCAATTGGTGCTAAAACAACACTGTTGTCAAGAATTCCAAACCAATATCTTGGTTGACCACTACTTGTAGTTAGGCTTGTTGTTGAATTATTTTTTGAAGGAGTCGCATCTATTACGAACGTTTTATTCTGAACTGAGATCGTATTCGGATTGCCCATATTTGGAAATTCACCGATGCTATGATCAGGAATACCATTAGAGACAATCGACCGATCATCACCAGAAACTGATACAGTAAATTCTGAAGTTACCCCTAAATCAGTCTCAGCACTCTCGGTACAGTTTGAAGCATCCAAATCAATCGCGTAAGAGTCAGAGGTATTCTCACACTCATTAGTGACCATTTCATCATCTTCATCATCATCCATAATCATAAGCGATAGCGAACCATTACTACCTACAATAACATTTGTGTTATCTGGAAATGATACAGTTACAGTAATTGTCTCATTATCTTCATCATCATCATCATCGATTGCAGTAAATGTCAATAAGGAAGTAGATGCCCCATTTGCGATTTCTGTAGCTCCAGAAGAAATTTCATAATCGGTGTCAAAAACAGCAGTACCACCCAAGTTTAACTCAAAAGGAATAGCATCACCATCGTTGGGATTATCTAGAGATACTGTTAGGACACTAGACCCTCCATCTTCTGCAAGCGTTGCGGAAGTAGCAGTAATAGATGCATTGAATGTTGTTGCGTTTGATCCACCACCATCATCACTACCACAGCCGGTAATAAACATTGTAGTGGACAATAAACCTAGTAGAGTGAATAAGCAGATATTTTTCATCGGTATCTTAATGGTTAATTAAGTAAACTATAAAACGGATTAATAAAGGAGAAATAATCAGACGATTTCTCGATGAATCATTTCCAACTTGTTATTAAGATGCCTTCGAAACGAAAAACTTGCGGGCAATCGTATATTAAATTCAATTTGTCACCATGTATTTTACTGTAACCTTCATTACCAAACAATCAATTCATACGTAAGTAACAGCACTGATTTCATATACTTGCAGTCTCATTTTAGATCGGAAGAGCACACGTCTGATTTCATATACTTGCAGTCTCATTTT
>CAZWLS010000481.1:0-925 GCA_964634415.1 uncultured Roseivirgaceae bacterium
TGCTTCCAGACAACCGTATTTTCGTCAACGGGATCAACATTTGCAATTAAACTATCAACGATAAAGTGGTTGGCTTCCAACACTTCTTTTGCTTTCCCAAGTGTCAAGTTAACAACGTGTGGAACTGGACATTTATGATACGAACTTTTCTTTTCGATTAACTCTAATTCATCACTATTATATTTGGATTGAAGTACTAATTCTTCCGTAAATATCAAACCAGAAGGCTCGCCAATCGAGTTAGTACAGCTCTGATAAAAATTTTTAATTGGTGGTAAAGCTGGTTGCCCATTCATGGAATGATAGCTTACAAGTACCTTAAACCTCATTACCTCCTCATATCCATCCTCATAAATTTGCGAGTCCCATTCTTGTCTTGCTCGATCTTCTGCGTTTATTTTTACATATCGCTTTTCTAAATCATATGGATTAGGTTCATAAATGAACTCATAAGTTGTGTTGTTAATTCTAGCCCACTTTTGAAATGATTGAGTAAGTGCATCAGTTATTAGATCCTTATATCTATGCTCATATTTGATTTTCGTATCACTCGTATCAGGGGCATAATCAGGATCACATTGTAAGGAAATATCTAAGTCGTCAATAATTTTCCATTTACTGGAATCCTGGACTAGGGTGAAACTTTGAAAAATAAATTTATCTGCACCATTACAATCTCTATCAAAGATCAATTGCCAGTCTTCATTGCCCAAATTTTCAAAATAAGTGTTACTGTATTTGCCATAGCCATCCACAAATGCGCCTCCATCATAATAGTTATATTTTATGGTAACAGATGCAACATTAAGATTGTCAAACTCCACTACGGGAGCTTCTAAAAATTTTATTTTATGTTCACTTCCATAGGCGTCTTTAGATTTAAACGTGGAAATATTTTGCCAATAAGGATAACCAATATTATTAC
>CAZWLS010000481.1:935-1862 GCA_964634415.1 uncultured Roseivirgaceae bacterium
GAGAATGCTTTATCAAAATTATTGTTATTCAATGCACCAATATATTGTTTCACCGTTTCAATGACTTTTTTCCCTTCTGCTAGTTTTTCATTCTCAGTAAATGGTATTATGGATTTTGTAGATACTATTTTAGGCAAAAAATTCAATGGGTGTTCTCGTCTAGCATCTTCCAAAGTATAAGGTTTAGGTCGTTGCTCATAAGGTCTATTGTCTTTAACACATCGGCAAGAATAATAATCAATACTCCCTTTATCATCACTATAAGCTCTGGTAAGCGTTCCTTTACTCCCATCTAGTGCGAAATAAAGAGGCGTACCATTTTCGGCAACATCGCTTGTCCAATAATAACCTGTCAAACCATACTCTAGAAATAATACTTCATTTTCTTCAAACATGGTGCTTAAAACCCCCCAACCTCTTAACTTCGCATTAAATGAGACACCTTTCGTTTTATTAGTTAAGGCACCAAAACCACCAATCCTACTATAGCCATAATTTTCAGTATCGTTCGGTCTTTTAGGAGCTAAGATGCTCAACATTTCTGACCAATGTTCATCAGTTGGAAGCATCCAACCCTCTCCAAGCATTTGACAAGCAGTAGAAGCCGCTTTTTGAGTATAATATACCCCCATACGCTTCTTCTGAATCATTTTACCTCGTCTATTTTCTTCCTGATAATAACTCATTCCCTCCTGTGGAAATGGTAAGATTAGGTCTTTAGCTAACCATTGCATAGGTCCAATATGAAAGGTGGGATAATTGTGGCCACCTACTCTTACTCTCTTGCCCAGCTTAGGTGTATAGTCATAGGAAGTTATTTCTGAATCTTCACTAAGGAATTTATTTGCTTGGCTACTTTCCTGATTAGACAGACTCAATCTATCATTTAGAACGCCCTCTTCTTTGAAAAAGATGGAGTAAACGATT
>CAZWLS010000482.1:0-1851 GCA_964634415.1 uncultured Roseivirgaceae bacterium
GTTTCACTTGAAACTTGCCGAGGCAAGTAAGAATTCAGTATTGAATTCGCTGATGCTGATAATCACTCCTGATATTATGCAATACTTCAAGAAGCATAATGTCTGTGGCGAAGGAAGAGCGGAATTGGCAGTGGATCAGCACGAAGAATTGCTACAACATATCATAGAAAAAAATCCCCAGAAAGCGGGTATGGCTATAAAAGAGCACTTGCGAGATATTAGTGAGTACGTCCTAACTCTAGATCAAGGTGTATCACTAAACGAGAACGGAACTTTAACAACAACCTAAAATTATGGACAATATCAATTCGGTATAAAAAAGAATGGACCAGCCCAGGGCTGATCCTATCAACTTTAGTGGAGCAAAAAATGCAATATCAATTTGGCGATCGGTATTTATTTCTAGCTCCTTCGTCTGTTGCAAAAGTACAAAAAGCACCCGCTTAAAGCAAGATGATGCAACTCTCGCAGGTTCTCTGTTCCGCTAAATCATTTAGAAACATTTAAATAATTGATTAAAAACCTAAAAAATGAAATATATTTTACAATCTGTCGAACTTAGATCAAAGGTGAGAGTACTTCTCAGTTTGGTTTTGGTTCTTTGTATTTCGTCGGTTGCAGAGGCACAAAATTCCGTCTCTGGAACAGTTGTCGATGAAAGCGGAGAAGGTATTCCAGGTGTAACGGTTCTTGAGAAAGGAACTTCAAATGGGGCAGTCACTAATGTTGATGGCTCTTATACTGTTTCTGTTGGATCAGATGCAGTATTAGTTTTCACTTATGTTGGATTTATATCTCAGGAAGTCGCTGTGGGAGGTCGTAGCAGTGTTGATATTACACTCGCTGAAAACCTCGAAGAACTCGAAGAGGTAGTAGTAATTGGTTACGGTACACAAAAAAAATCTCACCTTACAGGAGCGATATCTAAGGTAACCAATGAGAGATTAGATCAATTACCCGTATCTAGAGTAGATGACGCACTAATTGGACAAGTTTCCGGTGTAAACATACAAGCAACCAATGCTGAAGCTGGTGGAGCACCTACCATCACTATAAGAGGAGTTGGTTCTGTGACAGCAGATTCTGGTCCAGCGGTTGTTGTTGACGGAATCGTTGTTGACGCAGACTTTCTTTCGAATTTAGATATGAATGACATTGCCTCTTTTGAGGTATTAAAAGATGCTGCATCTGCTGCCATTTACGGTAGTGAAGGTTCCAATGGTGTGATTATGATTACTACCAAGAATGGACGCTCTGGTGAGACAAAGTTTAGTTACCAGACTTACATTGGTAGAAAAGAAGCACATGGGAGTGATGACTACAGAAAAAGTGTAGCTGATTGGGTTGCTTTTGAACGAGCACAAACTGGAGAACTTAGTGAGGAGTCTCAATACATGCTTAGAGTTGTCGAGCTTGCTGGTGTTGATCGAGATTGGCAGGATGTTTTCTTTGATGGTGGAAATATCCAGTCTCATTCCCTTTCTGCAAGAGGTGGCAACGATAGAACTAAATTTAGCGCTTCATTAAGATTTCTTGAAGATGAAGGAGTAGTAATAACTGATGAATATACCTTATACAGTGGAAGACTTAAGGTAGATCAAAAGATAGGCGAAAGATTAAAATTTGGTGTTAATATCAATCCTTCCTACTCGAAAAGAAGAAGACTTCCTACATCAATTCATAACCCAACACGCCAATCTCCTTGGTTGCCTATTTATCACACTGATGAAACACTTCAACTTATTGATAGGGCGAGGTATCCGAATGTTGGTGTAGGAGATTACTTTAGAGAAGATCATTTAGTAGAACTTGATTTAGATGGAGATGGAAGCGACACTCGCTCTAGAACAT
>CAZWLS010000483.1:0-894 GCA_964634415.1 uncultured Roseivirgaceae bacterium
TAATTCTAAAACCAAAAAAGCATCTAATCATGAAAAATTTTATTCTAACCGTGCTCTGTTTTTTTCTGATTACGGAATTAGTAGCTCAGAACCAAGAAACGAGAAACCTAAACGCATTTACCGATATCTCAGTAGGTGAATCCATAAAAGTCTATCTGACTAAAGGATCAGAGAATAGTGCTAGAATCGAGACTTCTGGTGTCGATACTGATAAAGTACTTACAGAACAATCTGGACCGATATTAAATATCCATATGGCTCGAGGCAGATTTTGGAGATCTGATGTGGAAGTGTATATAACTTATACTGAAGAAATAGAGGAACTTAAGGTAAGTTCATCTGCGTCGCTTGTTGGCAATGATGTACTAAAACCAGAAGAAATGGAGGTGAGAGTCAGCAGTTCAGGGAAAATTGAATTAGAGATTGCAACAGAAGAGCTTGATGTTGAGGTGTCTAGTTCAGGAAGAGCATTTTTAGATGTTAAAGCTCAAGAGGTTGATGTCCGTGTTTCTAGCTCAGGCAAACTTGAACTATCTGGCTCGGCTGAATATCAGAAATTTCATGTGAGTAGTTCTGGGAAACTGCTTGCCTATAACTTAGAAACCAAAAGAGTTAGAGCTGATATAAGCAGTTCAGGAAGTGCCGAAATTAGTGTCTCCGAAGAATTAGTAGCTGACGCATCAAGTAGTGGAAGAATAAGCTACAGAGGCAATCCGAATAAAGTATTAGCAGATACCAGCAGCAGTGGAAAAGTAAGAAAAGCAGATTAGAATATTGCAAATTCCGAATATCGGGCCATCCCATAGTATTGGGGTGGCTTTTTTGTAACCTAACTTTAGGAGGAGTAGTCTAATGCTAAAACTCAAAGTATGAAAAACATAATTTTTGCAATGC
>CAZWLS010000483.1:914-1836 GCA_964634415.1 uncultured Roseivirgaceae bacterium
TCGTATCCTGTCAACCAAGACCTAAGGACGATGATAAAGAAATAGTTAAGGAAGGAACCCGTCAACTACCTTCATTTACCGGTATCTCCGTTAGTGAGTCAATCAAAATGACAATTCAACAAGGATCTAAAAATCAAATGAATATTAGGACCGAGCGCGTTGATGTTAGTGATGTCATTACTAAAGTTTCAGATGGTAAATTGGAAATATTCGTGGATGAAGAAGACCTAAGCTTTTGGTTTTTTCAAAGATGGTCCGGAGATATTGAAATTGACTTGACCTATACTGAAAACCTTGAGCACATCAGTGTGAGCGGCTCTGCGAGTCTTGAATCAAAATCGTTAATCGATTCAGAAGAGGTTGAATTATATGTGAGTAATTCAGGATATGCTGATATAGATATTAGATCAAATGACCTGGAGGTTGAAGTGTCAAACTCAGGTAAAGCTGATGTTCGTGCTGAAAGTAGAAACGTCCGGGCAAATGCTACTAATTCGGCAAGGTTGAATTTAAGTGGGAAATCAGATTCACAAGAGTACTGGATAAGTAATTCAAGTAAGATTCTAGCAAGTGAAATGGAAAGTCAAAAGACCCAAATCGATGCTACCAATTCCGCATATTCAGAAATTTATGTTGTTGAAGAGCTGATCGCAACGGCGAATAACAGTGCTACCATTAGATACAAAGGAAACCCGGAGAAGATACAATCAAATGCGGGGCAGAGCGGCAGCATAAGAAAAGACTAACATAACCAACGTATCAACAGAGCTCAAGCGTTTGGTAGTGGTCGTATTTCATGCTAGTCTGATCCAACTTCAATACCTCTAGTTGGTTGACATCAAAATGCTCATCGTATTGGCGAGTGAAGTATTCAATTTGCGCTTTATTGAACTTGGAGATATGCAGCTTCTTGGCAATGGTC
>CAZWLS010000484.1:0-937 GCA_964634415.1 uncultured Roseivirgaceae bacterium
GAAGAAGTCTGCAACTGGGGGTGGAGCAGGAGCATCTTTACAGCCTAGAAAACAAGAAGCTTACTAAAGCTACCGAAGGTTTCTATTCGGATCTTAATCCTACTTTCGGACCAGATGGTAAGTATCTATACTGTGTTACGAATCGTTCTTTCCGTCCGGTATACAGTGACATGGATAACACTTGGATCTATCCAAATGCTACCCAATTAGCTGTAATTACACTAAGAGATGATGTGCCTTCTCTACTTTCAGCTGAAAACGATACGGTAGCCATCAAAGAAGAGCCTAAAGAGGAAAAGAAAGATGGCGAGGAAGCGATGGCTAAAAAAGAAGAAAAGAAGGAAGAGGCCAAAGAAGATAAAATGGCTATCCATCTTGATAATTTTGAGCGTCGTTTAGAAGTACTACCTGTTCCTGCTGGTAACATGGGAAATCTTGCTGTTGCAAAAGGGAAAGTCTTATTTATGAGATATCCTAACTCCGGATCCAATGGGGGGCAGAGTAAATTAGTGTATTATGATGCAAAAGATCGTAAAGAGAAGACGATTGTTGAAGGTGCGAATGGCTATGAATTGAGTGCAAATGGTAAAAAAGTACTCATCTCAAGCAGAGGCAGATTTGGAATTGTAAATGTTGCTCCTAAGCAAAATTTAGATAAAACACTTGCCTTAAAAGACATGGAAATGGACATCAATCCACGTGAAGAGTGGAAGCAAATCTTTAATGATGTTTGGCGTTTCCAGCGTGACTTTTTCTATGATAAAGATATGCACGGGGTTGACTGGAATGCAATGCGCGAGCAATATGGTGCACTGCTGGATGATTGTGTGGATCGTGCCGATGTTAATTTCCTAATTGGAGAATTGATAGGTGAACTAAATGCATCACATACCTACCGAGGAGGAGGAGATCAAGAAACACCTGATAGAAAGGCTGT
>CAZWLS010000484.1:969-1822 GCA_964634415.1 uncultured Roseivirgaceae bacterium
TGGACGGAGATAATTTTAAAATCAAAAAAATTATTCGTGGTGCTGCCTGGGATAATTCAGTGCGCTCTCCATTAGATGCTCCTGGTGTTGGCATTAAAGAAGGGTCTTACATCCTGGCTGTCAATGGTGTTGCGATGGATGAATTCCAAGACCCATGGGATGCATTAGAGGGATTGGCTGGCAAAACTGTAGAGTTGACGTATAGCGATTCTCCTAGCTGGGAGAATGCCAAAAAAGTAGTAGTGAAAACCATGCGCTCGGAAACACGGCTTCGTAATTTGGCATGGATCGAATCGAATCGTAAACGAGTAGAAGAAGTATCGGGGGGTAAAGTAGGTTATGTTTACGTTCCGAGTACAGGGATCGATGGACAAAATGAATTGGCTAGAATGTTCTATGGACAATGGAGCAAAGAGGGACTTGTAGTTGATGAACGCTTCAATAATGGTGGACAAATCCCAGATCGATTCATCGAATTACTAAACCGTAAGTCTTATGCTTATTGGAAAGTAAGAGATGGTAAGACCTGGCAATGGCCACCAGTAGGACACTTTGGCTCTATGGCTATGTTGATCAATGGCTGGTCAGGTTCAGGAGGGGATGCCTTCCCTGATTATTTCCGCAAAGCAGAGTTGGGGCCACTGATTGGTGCTCGTACCTGGGGAGGATTAATCGGTATTTCAGGAGCACCTTCTCTAGTCGATGGGGGATCAGTAACAGTACCTACTTTCCGGATGTACAACCCTGATGGTACCTGGTTTAAGGAAGGTTATGGGGTCGCACCAGATATTGAGGTCTTGGAGAATCCAACGATGTTGGCAAAGGGAATAGATCCACAATTGGAAAAAGCCAT
>CAZWLS010000485.1:0-1811 GCA_964634415.1 uncultured Roseivirgaceae bacterium
TACGATTGATTTATTTGACATAGCTAACTACTTTCAATCGAGGTTATTACTCTTATTGCGCAGTATTTTTCGCGCAACAGATTTAAAACTCCGATGCTAAAAACATCAATGTAACTAGGTATAAAGTGGCTTTTTTTTAAGCTAATGGCGCAGGACTAATTGTCGTAAACAACAAAATCTGGTACATGACCAGCTCTTATTGACTTGTATTTTAAGGGCGAAAACTCTAATAGTCCTATTCAAAAATAATTAAATCCCGATTCTTAAAACAATCCTTAACAATCACTTAATGTGTATACGCCTTTAAAACAAAAAATCCAGGCGCCTTTTGACACCTGGATTCTTATTTGATTTATGGATTTTTTTCTAAGGATTATTCGATAATTTTTTAATTCTTATGTGCTCAGTGAATGTCGGAGAAGTGATCATCAATTGATAGATACCTGTTGGCAATTGCGACAGATCGATCTGAGCTTCGAACTCGTTTTCTCTGAATCTACCGTAACGCACCAACTTTCCTCGGATGTCATATACGCTATAACTCATGCTACCTAGCGACAAGGTACTGGAGATGTTCAATCGCTCCACTACCGGATTCGGATAGGCTTTGATCTCAAATTCCTGAGCCGTCGCCATCACAATGATCACATTGGAGTACTCGAAGGAACCATCAAAGTCCACCGTTCGCAATCGATAATAGTTGAAGCCTACGACCGGACGCTCATCTTCATATGCATATTCATTGATCGAAGTTTCAATATTGCCAGCACTGATTCTTCCTAACTCCTCATATTCAGTTCCGTTAAGCGATCTTTCTACTGCCATGAAGTCTACATTCTTTTCATTGGCCGTTACCCAATCCAACCATACGGAACCGTCTTCAAATACACCTTCGAATGAAAGTAGGTCTAATGGCAATGGTAACGTATCGTCATCCTGATTGGTCACCGATACCGTCTGATCGGCCAGGCCATCAAATGAGTTATCAGTGGTGCTGCCTGTATTGATCGATAATGTAAGGTTGTACACTTGATTTCCATCCAGGTCGGCATCATCTGCAGGCGTGATGGTCACCGTTTGCGCCACATTCCAGTTGAATTCATCGAAGGTCAACTGTGTTGGGCCTACTGATCCTTCATCACTGGATTCAGTCAAATCAATCACTACCACTTGTCCTGTTGCAGGCTGTACATCCAGTACTACCGTAAACTGATCAGTAGTCCCATCTTCGTTGGTAGTCGCGGTAGTTTTGCTCAAGATGAAGCCTTGATCATTGTCTGCATTCGTCACCGCGATGATCTCATCTGCCGCTGCATCGAACCCATCATCACTGGCGGCATCATTCACCGAAGCGGTGATATTGTAGGTAATATCACCATCCAGCAAAATGTCATCAACTCCTGTTACGGTCACTGTTTGTGCCACGTTCCAGTTCGCGTTGGTAAATGTCAGCTGATCGGACACTAACGTCGCACCGCTGATACCGCCTTCCGTCAAATCTGCTACACTAAGATCAATAACTACATTCGTCGTAGGTGCTACCGTTAACTCCACGGTAAAGTCGGCTGTTGTCAGGTCTTCTGAAGTATTTAATGTGTTGGTACTCACCCTAATCGAACCTTCATTATCCAAGTTAGTCCCGTTTACGGTCTGATTCGGTGCATTATCGAAATTGTCATCACTCAAGGCATCACTTACAGATACCAATACCTCGTAAGCTATGTCTCCATCATTGAGGCCATCATCAGCACCTGTTACTGTCACCGTCTGAGCCATGTTCCAATCGGCATTGGTGAAAGTCAATGTCGAAG
>CAZWLS010000486.1:0-1793 GCA_964634415.1 uncultured Roseivirgaceae bacterium
AAGCCCAAAACCCCAAAACACCAAAACCCCAAAACCCCATATCTTTTAGATCAATTGAAAAATATCAAAATAAAATATGCTCCTCGGTACAAAGCTTAAGACCAAGTTGTCCAGATCAATAATAGCAAAAAGATGATTTAGTGCGAGAATTTATGACTCATGTGAATCAGGTAAGCATCATTATCCGCTTTTCTATAATTTCTTAAAATCCACAACATCTTAATTTTGTAAAAAACAGCAATCCACGACATAGAAAATGGCTCAACGCTAGCTTTTGGTGGCTTCGGCATCTGCGGAATTCCTGAAAACCTGATTGCAGCTATTGAAAAATAAGGATATTCGTGACTTAACATGCATCTCAAATAACGGTGGCGTCACAGACTGGGGTCTTGGCAGGCTCATGACTAAGATGCAGATCAAACGTATGATCGGAGCCTCTATTATGGAAAATAAATTGTATGAAAAACAATACCTTGAAGGTGACTTAGAAGTAGAATTCACACCCCAAGGGACACTTGCAGAGAAATTAAGAGCAGGCGGTAGCGGGATACCAGCATTTTATACTCCAACAGGCGTTGGGACGTTCTTATAGAACATGGAGGATTTCCTATTAAAATTCCAAAAGATGGCAGCAAGCCAACATTAGTTTCAAAGCCTAGACCTGTTGTAGAATTCGATGGGAAATAAATATCTCATGGAGACATCTCTTTCAGCTGATTTTTCGATTGTTAAAGGGTATAAAGCAGACGAGAAAGGAAACGTGATCTTTAACAAGTCAGCTAGGAACTTCAATATTGATGCTGCTAAGGCTGGCAAAATATGTATTGTAGAAGTTGAGGAAATTGTCCCCACAGGTCAATTGGATCCTGAACTCATCCAACTCCCTTACATATATGTTCAAAGGTTGATTCAATGTGACAGTTATCAAAAACGCATTGAATTTCGCACTGTTTCGGCATCTGAAGGTGACGTAGATAGCGCTTTTTCAGCCAAAGCACTTAATAAATCAGGCGAAGAATTGAATAAAGCTGGCATGAGGAGGAAAAGGATAGCTATGCGAGCAGCTAGGGATATCACTGATGGGACTTATAACCTTGGAATTGGCATTCCTACCTTGATTACTAACTTTATTAGCAAGTAATGCAGATGTGACATTTCAGAGTGAGAATGGAATTTTAGGTATGGGTGGGTTCCCTAGTGAAGACAAAGTTGACCCAGATTTGATTAACGCAGGGAAGCAAACAGTTACTATAAATCCAGGAGCCAGCTTTTTTAGTTCTTCAGAGTCATTTGCAATGATCAGGGGTCGCCATATAGATGTAAGCTTTGACATACTTCTTAATAAATATCATTTTTCATATAGGCAACGTTTTTAGGAGGTTTTCAAGTATCTCAAGAAGGTGACCTAGCTAACTGGATCATTCCAGGCAAGCTTGTTAAAGGCATGGGAGGAGCTATGGACCTAGTACACGGTGCTAAAAAATTGATTGTTATGATGGAGCATGTAGCCAAAGGAGACCAACTTAAAGTTCTAAAGCAATGCAAACTACCTCTTACAGGCAAAGGTGTTGTTGATGAACTTATCACAGATCTTGCTGTTTTCATATGGGACCAGAATAGACAAATGGTACTATCCGAGATTGCATATGATACCTCAGTTGATCATATTCGGTCAGTTACTGAATCTGAGTTCATAGTATCAGATACTCTCAAAACATTCGGTGAAGACTATGATTAATTGATTCAATCGAAAAACAAGATAATGGGGTTTTGGGGTTTTGGGGTTTTGGGGG
>CAZWLS010000487.1:0-1775 GCA_964634415.1 uncultured Roseivirgaceae bacterium
GGCAAATGTTTGCGCTGCATCGACAGCCGCGCCTTCGGTAAGCATCTCTTCGGCCGCATCAAGGTCGATTTGATGGTCATCGGTCAGCGGGACAACATCAATATACGCGCCCACTTCTTCGGCAAGCATTTGCCACGGGACAATGTTGGAGTGATGTTCTAATTGGGATATTAATATTTCATCACCTTCTTTCAGAAACTTGGTTCCCCATGAATGGGCGACAAGGTTGATACTTTCGGTAGTACCTTTTGTTAATATTATCTCATCAGCTTCTGCCGAGTTTATAAACTTATGAACTCGTTCTCTTGTGGCCTCAAAATCTTTAGTTGAGCGCTCTGCCAGCGTATGAATTCCTCTGTGAATATTGGCATGATCCTTCTCATAAAATTTCACAAGAGCATCAACTACACTCTTTGCAGTTTGCGATGAAGCTGCATTGTCGAAATAGATTAAAGGCTTGCCATTAACCTCCTGATCAAGAACTGGAAATTGATCTCTGATCTTCTGAACATTCAAAGGTGCAGTTGTTGAAATAGCCATTAGACTAGTTTTTGATCGATCAACGATTGAATTTCATTTCTCACAGACTCCACTTTTACGTGCTCCAACGTCTCACCGGCGAATGCATTAAGTATCATCGCTTTTGCGCTTTTCTCATTTACTCCTCGTGCTCTGAGATAAAATATTGCATCTTCATCTAATTGTCCAGATGTACATCCGTGCGAGCATTTTACATCATCAGCCCAGATTTCCAATTGAGGTTTGGTGTGTAGTGTGGCATCCTCTGAGAGTAGGATGTTATTGTTCGATTGGAAGGCATTCGTCTTCTGCGCATCTTGTCTCACATAAATTTTCCCGTTAAATACACCAGTCGACTTTTCATCTAGAATGCCTTTATATAGTTCATTACTATATGAATTTGGCATTTTATGATCAACAGAAGTGTTGTTATCTACGTGTGACTTTTTATCCAAAAGGAATAATCCATACATGTAACCTTCACAGTTCTCATCTTCAAGGTTAATGGTCAGGTTATTTCTAATTAAGCCACCTTCAAATGAAAAGGTATTATTGTAGAAATGGGAATCCCTTTCAACATGCGCAATGACTGTTTCATGGCTAAAAGTAGAATCATTGTAGTTCTGCACTTTTGTGTGGTAGCCAAACGCATTTTTACCTACGGCGAATTCAATGTAAGAATTAGTGAAAGTATTACTGTTCTCAGGAGTAATTAACTTCTCAACTATTTGAAATGTGTGTCCATCTTTTACCGCTACCTTAATTCGTGGATTAGAAATACCATTTGAATTGAAGTGATAGATAAAGACTGGCTCATTGTATCCGGATTCTAAACGAATTTCTTCTTTTGCATATGCTGCATTGAGAAGACTAAATGGATCATGTTTTCCTTCACTTACTTCTGATATCTCTATTGAAAGTTTATCAGAAATGTTTGAATGCTCTTTAGAAAGCGATCCGTTTATAAATACCAAATGACTTCCATCTTCTTGATAAAGTTTGTTGGCAGTAAAATTGTCATCTGCCTTTGACTCAAACTTTATGTTCTTTTCTAGCAAGGAAGTAATCTGAGTAAACTTGTAGGCTTCAGACTTTTTATGAGGTAAGCCTACCTCTTTCAGCATTTTAAGAGCATCTTCTTGAGTAGAATTGCCCGAAAATTGCTCTGCTAGATTTTCCAATATGGTTGACTCCATGATCATACCGCAGCTACTTCTTCTTTAATCCAATCGTATCCTTTTTCCTCTAATTCTAGA
>CAZWLS010000488.1:0-1693 GCA_964634415.1 uncultured Roseivirgaceae bacterium
CCAAGAAGTCTGATTATATTAAAAATAATGAGCTTGGAGATATCTCGCACGCTTTGAACAAGCTAATTGACAACTTGCGTAACGCTACATCTTTTGTCAAAGAAATTGGTGGAGGCAATCTTGAAACCGAGTTTGAAGGAGTTGACCAGGAGGCTCTGAAGGAAGGAAGTTTAGAAGCTTCACTTTTAGAAATGCGCTCTGAAATGAAGAAAATGGAGCTAAGCGAACAGGAGCGTAAATGGACAACGGAAGGTCTAGCTCAATTCGTTGATATACTCAGAAGCACTGATTCCGACGTTAAAGCATTAAGCGACACCATTATTTCCAACCTGATAGATTATACTAAATCAAATCAGGGAGCTATCTACCTTTTTAACAATGAAGATGAAGATGACAAGTTTCTGGAGCTAGTAGCGATGTATGCTTTTGAAGTCAAGAAATTTGAAGATCGAAAAATAAAGCTTGGAGAAGGGTTAGTTGGTCAAACTTTGCTAGAGCAAAAGACCATCTACTTGTTAGAAATCCCTAAAGACTACATCACAATTACATCTGGATTGGGCGGAGCGAACCCTAAAGCCTTACTGCTAGTTCCTCTCATGGTCAATGAAGAAGTATATGGCGTCTTAGAGCTAGCCAGTTTCAATGAATATAAAGATCATGAAATTGAGTTTGTAGAAAAGCTAGGTGAGAGTATTGCGTCTACAATCTCAGGAGTAAAAAACAACGAGTTAACTCGCAAGTTGCTGGAAGATTCTCAACAACTAACTGAGCAGATGCAAGCTCAGGAGGAAGAAATGAGGCAAAATATGGAGGAGTTGACGGCCACTCAAGAGGAGATGAATAGAAAGGCCAGAGAAACGGAGCAACTTTTGGCACAATCCCAAAAACGCACGAAATATATTGAGGTACTCGTTGAAATGGCAAAATACGATGCCCATGATAAAGATGCCCTCCTTCAATTCTCTATTAATACAATTGGAAATCTACTCGACTGGCCCGTAGCCCACGTTTATTTTGTTAAGTCAAGTGAAGAAGGAATTTCGTTATTTCCATCAAATATCTGGAAAGGTGAAGAATCTCAGGCTATGAATATTTTTAAATCTGCCACTTCAGAGAGTATTTTTGCCCCAGGGGTCGGACTGCCAGGTAGAGTATTCGAATTAAAAGAATCACAATGGATTAACGATATTGTGAAAGACCCCAATTTCCCAAGGGCCAAGCACGCAGAGGCTCTTGGTCTACATTCAGCTTTTGCTTTTCCCGTAATTATTGATCAAGAGGTAGAAGTGGTTGTTGAATTTTTTACTAAAGAAGCCGTTGACTCCGACGACAACCTGCTGGATTTTATGGATCATGTAGGCGAGTTGTTAGGCAACCTTATCAAAAGATTAAATCAGGAAGCAAAACAGCATTCAGACACAGATCTCGATGAGGTGGAAGAAGAGCTAAGACAGAACCTGGATGCTCTGGAAATCACCCAAGAAACCCTTAACAGCAAACTCCATCAGTTCGAAGGTAAAATTCGAATTATGGATGAATCGGTTAGCCTGATTTCATGCGACAATAAAGGGATCATTAAAGATTTAAACGGCAAAGCCAGATTGGTTCTAAATATTACCGAAGAAGGCGCTTTAGGTAAAAATATCAAGGATTTCATAAACTTGTTCGGTGACAGGCTTTGAATTATCACACC
>CAZWLS010000489.1:0-1692 GCA_964634415.1 uncultured Roseivirgaceae bacterium
CCAAAGGGCAATCGGGGCGTTAAAATTAACGCTCCGTTTACTAGAATTCTGAGTGAAAGAAACTATCTTTATTACGACTAATTTGACATTAAAAATCGATAAAAATAAATGCTATGAAAAATTTAATTGGCATAGATAAAGATAAAGCTATAGCACTCACAGGCCAGCTCAACCAATTGCTTGCCGACTACCAAGTATTCTATCAAAACTTACGCGGATTCCACTGGAATATCAAAGGGCGTGAATTTTTTGAATTACACCTAAAATTTGAAGAGTTTTATAACGATGCTGTTATAAAAATAGATGAGATTGCTGAACGTATTCTAACCTTAGAAGGAGAACCATTACATACCTTTACAGCGTATGTAAACCACGCAGATATCAAAGAAGAAAAAGGGATCACCAATGGGATTGAAGGAGTAGAAATTGTGGTTAAAAACTTTTCGACCATTATCTTACTAGAAAGAGAGATTTTGGCCCTAGCTGCCGAAGCTGATGATGAAGGAACGGTAGCCTTAATGAGTGATTATATCTCTCAAACGGAAAAGACACTTTGGATGTTAAACTCGTATCTACAATAGTATATGAAATTAAGAGATCAAAATACTGCATTATTGCTTATCGACCTTCAAAAAGGATTTTCTGATGAAGCCTATTGGGGTGGTAATCGAAATAACAAAGACGCTGAAGAGAAGGCATTACAACTATTGGAAACTTGGCGAGAATTCAACCTCCCCATTTTCCATATCATTCACAGTTCCCAAGATCCAAATTCGCTATTACACAAAACGCATCCAGGATTTGAAATGATAGAATCGTTAAAACCGAAAAATGACGAACCACTGATTATTAAAGATGTCAATAGTGCGTTTATCGGAACGGATTTAAAAGAACGTTTGGATGCACAAAACATCAATAAATTAGTTATTGTTGGGCTTACTACAAATCATTGCATTTCCACCACCACACGTATGGCGGGGAATTTAGGATTTGATGTCCTTTTGATTTCAGACGCTACCGCTACGTTTGATCGAAAAGGATTGAACGGACAGACGTATTCTTCAGAGATGATTCATGAAACGGCCCTTGCTAGTTTACATGAAGAATTTGCCGAAGTGATTGATAGTAATGTACTACTAGAAAGAGTTTAATACATATAAGTAGAATTGTATCAGAACACTCTCAACACTTTTGAGGGTGTTTTTTTATACGCTTTCGCGAAAGCGAACTTGTGAGACCTGCCTGCCGGTAGGCAGGTTCAAGACCAAAGGGAGAGCGTAACGTTAAAGCAGATAACCAAATCTAAAAAACTTCCTCCCCACTCTGAGGGGAGGTGGATGAATTGAAGAATGAAATTCAGACGGAGGGGAGCAATCTATATACTTCATTCTCTCATGCACTATTTCAATAAACTTAATATATCATTTCGCGAAAGCATATACTTCCCAAAAAATATCGATAGTACATACTTCACTATAATACTGATTCTTTCTGTATTTTTGCACTCACAATTATATAAACAAACCACATATGAATGCATATATTTTTCCAGGACAGGGAGCTCAATTTTCAGGAATGGGACTTGATTTATTTGAAGCCTCTGGAATGGCACAAGATTACTTTCATAAAGCAAATGATATTTTAGGCTTTTCAATTACAGACATTATGTTTGAAGGAGAGGCTGAAGATTTA
>CAZWLS010000490.1:0-1650 GCA_964634415.1 uncultured Roseivirgaceae bacterium
TCTCAACCGGCGCTTGAAGTAATCAAAGCATTTGACGCCTGGGATGTAACACAAGGATCAGAATCAATTGTTATCGGAATAAGCGATACTGGCGTTCAATTGGATCATATCGATCTTCAATCGAATATTTTTTACAATGAAGGCGATCCGATTAATGGTTTAGACGATGACGGGAATGGTTATGTCGATGACTATCAAGGTTGGGATTTTTATGATGGTGATAACGACCCAAGTACGGATTTGTCTGATCATGGAACGCAAGTGGCTGGTGTAAGTAGTGCGGTAACAAACAACGGATCGGGAATAGCAGGTGTGGCATTTAGTAGCAAGTTTGTCCCCCTAAAAATATTTCAATCGCTATCTGGAGCGCGTAATGAATATGAGTCTATTATTTATGCTGCTGATCAGGGCTATGATATAATTAACTTATCATGGGGTAGCACTTCCGCGTTTAGCCAGGCACATCAGGATATAATAGATTATGCCGTGCTGGATAAAAATATGGTCGTTGTGGCAGCCGGAGGAAATGGAAATGCCGAGCTGGTATTCTATCCAGCATCCTATAAGAATGTTTTGTCTGTTGCTAATACTAGTTTGGCTATAAATGGTAGCACAGTAGATCAAAAATCTCCCGGAGCTACGTATAGTTATGAAATTGACATAAGTGCTCCGGGAAAAGATATACTTACAGCCAAGGATGGAAACGGATTTGCTGCTACGAGCGGGTCGTCTTTTGCATCTCCTCATGTAGCAGGTGCTGCTGCTTTGGTGAAAAGCGTCTTTCCAGAGATGAATGCTCGCCAAATTATGGAACAGTTGAGAACAACTGCTGATGATATTTATCACATTGGAAACAACAATGATTACCGTGGGCAGCTCGGGAAAGGAAGACTAAATGTGTATCGAGCTGTTACAGAAGCAAATGCCAAGTCTGTTAGGCTAGAGAATTTTAATTATCAAAGCCCTTTTGGTGATTACGCATTCTTTGGAGATACTTTGAACTTGACTCTGGATTTTTTCAATTATCTAAACCCTACGTCAAATGCATTAGCAAGTCTATCAAGTGAAAACCCTAATGTGATTATTAATAACCCAACTGTATCCATTGGTTCCCTTGCCGAAATGAGTCAGAGCAATTTATTGGAGACTTCAATCATACTAAGCGAGAATGCCGAACATGGAGAAAGAATCATTGTGAGGGTTGACTTATCCGATGACGGCTATGAAGATTTCGATTATTTCGAGTTCAATTTGAGCCCTGATTATTTGGACATAGATAACGAAAAGGTTGGTTTACATGTATCCAACAATGGAAACCTCGGCTATCCTGATGAGGATGAAGATGACGGCATTGGATTCGTGTTTAATGAAGAAAAAATTGCTGAGAACCTTGGACTCATCGTGGGCAATCATCCCGACAGTATATCTGATAATGTCGTACGAATTTTGAATTCTTCTACTCGTGATCAGAATTTTGAAGAAAAAGGTAAGATAAAATTCTATCAGAATTCAATAGCGGATTTATATACACATAGCACTTTCGATGATGACCTTGCTGGGAATAATAGCCTTGGATTACTTATCGAACAAGAGGTTTTATCCTGGAAAAATTCAGAAGATAATGGATATGTAATTGTAGAGTACCGTATA
>CAZWLS010000491.1:0-214 GCA_964634415.1 uncultured Roseivirgaceae bacterium
ACATAACTGTACTCAAAATACCATCTACTATTGGTTTGATGTTTATAGCGCTGATAATGTCAGTAGCAATTTTGATACTTGGATATTTCGTTCCCTCGATCACAGAAGGAGCTGAACATATAATCGCTGAATTCGACTTTGAAGAGGTTTTAATGAACGTAATGCTCAATTTCCTGCTATTTGCGGGAGCATTATCGACCAACCTCAATAAACT
>CAZWLS010000491.1:240-1604 GCA_964634415.1 uncultured Roseivirgaceae bacterium
GTGTTCCTGTAGTTATTCTTGCGACTTTAGGAACTTTAATGTCAACATTTATTGTCGGCTTTCTCGTCTACAAGATATTCCCATTGATATTAGGCTTCGAAATAGATCTAATCTATTGCCTATTGTTTGGAGCTTTAATTTCACCTACAGACCCAATTGCAGTACTTGCGCTTACCAAGCAATTCGGACTCTCAAAAAAGCTGGAGATTAAAATTGCTGGAGAATCTTTATTCAACGATGGTGTTGGTGTTGTGATATTCTTGACCATTTTAGGTATAGCTAAGGCGCAAGCAGGTATTCATGATGCAGGAGGGCATGGAAGCGAAGAGATTACCGCTGCTAGCGTAGCATTATTGTTTACCGTAGAGGTATTTGGAGGCTTGCTACTAGGAGCTGCATTTGGATTTATTGGCTTTAAGTTGCTAGACTTTATAGACAATGATCATGTTGAATTGGAAGTATTGGTAACACTTACCTTAGTAATGGTGGGTGGTCGACTTTCAGAAATGATTCATGTATCTGCTCCATTAGCAATGGTAGTGATGGGACTATTTATTGGAAATCAAGGCAGGGATGAAAAGCTTGCTAATGCTACAGGCGAATATGTATTCAAATTTTGGCACTTACTTGACGAAGCTTTAAACGCTATCTTGTTCATTTTAATAGGACTTGAAATGCTTGTTATTGCTGAATCTTTCACCATGAGCAACCTAGCAATTGGTGGTGTAGCGATTGTAATTGTACTTTCTGCACGATTCCTCGGAGTAAGTATTCCTATTACTGCAATGAGGCCATTTAGAACTTTCGAGCCGAAAACAATTCAGATATTGACCTGGGGAGGGTTAAGAGGAGGTATTTCAGTTGCTTTGGCACTGTCACTAACCGATCTTGCTTTCCCTGATTATGTAAAAGATACAATTTTGTTTTCTACCTATAGTGTGGTGGTGTTTTCCATTTTAGTACAGGGTTTGACAATTGGATCTTTACTGAAAAAATAATCTTACGGACTTTACTCTTTTAAGTAAAATTTATGAAATTCGCTGATTGAGTAAACTTTACATTTTTAATAAAACCAACTATGAAATTAAGTATCGCTGAAGGATTTTATCTAATTGCTTTAGATGATGAAGAGGGACGAATTCTAGCTGCTGCTGAGAAGACTGTGGTTCCAGGAGTTATTTCTGCATGTATTTTAGAACTCTATCTTTTAAAGAAAATAAAGTTAGATGGCGGTAATATTTCAGTAATTGATACAATTGGAACCGGAAACGGTATTTCTGCATGTATTTTAGAACTCTATCTTTCAAAGAAAATAATGTTTGATGGCGGTAATATTTTAGTAATTAAGATAAAGGAAATCGGAA
>CAZWLS010000492.1:0-1594 GCA_964634415.1 uncultured Roseivirgaceae bacterium
TGTAATGTAATTGGGCACTCCTGAAATTCCATGGTTATCTGCATCCAATGAATCAACGTTCTGAAGGATTTGCTGATCCGTTAAAGCTGCTAGAAATCCGAGCCCTGTAACCGCAGGCGGGGTAAACTTCATAAATGGAACTCCATCTGGCAATTGTTCTGGTTCAAACCCAGGAATAGCCCTATTTTGGAGCTGGGGCCCTCCAATAGATAAATTAGGCAAAACATTGGGAAGCGTTTGTCCAAATCTGGTAAGAGTAGTGAAGGGATGGCCCTTTCCATCCCCTGCATGGCAACTTCCGCAAGAGGTGGCGACAAATCCGGGCCCAAGGCCATTGGTTGACGAAAAGACTTCATCGTTAAAGGCAATATCACCGTTCAAAAATTGGAGTTGCTCACCATGAGACAGGTCTTCCGTTGGTCCGTCCAAAAGTTCATTTTCAGCAGGCGCTGCGGGGATTATCTCTTCACAGGATACCAGTCCCACATAAATAATAGAGACTAGAAAAGGGATTATTTTATTCATCGTAAAATACATTTTTACAAACCTATTGATTAAAGTTAGACATATCAAACTTTTTAATAAGAGGTGTGATACTTACTTTTGACTTGATGATCACAATTGCCGAAGAAAACTATTTGAAGGCCATTTATAGCCTAAATACAAATCGAAATGACAAGGAGCTTGGTACAAACGAGCTGGCGAAACATCTTGGTATTTCTCCTGCTACAGTGAGCAGTATGTTAAAAAAACTCAAGGAAAAGAGGTTTATTAATTATGAAAAGTATGGAGCTATTTCTCTCCTTGCGAAAGGTGAAACAGAGGCATGCGCCGTGATCCGAAAGCATCGATTATGGGAGACCTTCCTGGTAGAAAAGATGGAATTTACATGGGATGAGATACATGAGGTAGCAGAGCAATTGGAGCATGTTAAATCCAAAAAATTGGTAGATCAATTGGATAAGCTTCTTGGATACCCTGAATACGATCCGCATGGTGATCCGATTCCAAACGCTAATGGAGAGATTAGGGGTATGCACAAAATGACGTTGAATCAGGTATCTGCGGGAGATAATATAACTGTCGTAGGAGTTAAAAACGATTCACCTGAGTTTCTTCAATATATTACGAAGCTGGGAATTGTTATGAATAGCAAAATTGCGATTAAGATACACCACGAATTCGATAGCTCCTTAGTCGCAGAGATCGATGGAAAAGAGAAAGTGATAACTCAAAAGGTGGCTGAAAATGTCCTTGTCGATTGAGTTTGTTCGATTCTGAATTACTTTTAGTAGTCTGTAGTTTCTAAATATACACGTGAGTGTCAATTCTCTAAAGAGTCAACATTTTGATCAGCTTAATGCGACCTTAAACAAGAATAAGAAGCCAAGAGGGCTTGACTTCTCATTACTCAAATTCACCTAGTTTATATCTTAACTAAAGATAATCAAGACACTTGAAACATGATGTTTAAAAAAAAGAATGAGCAGCCAATTGGGTTGAATACTCATTCAATTTCAAATTAACCTTCTTTATATCTGGTACTTCATTTCGATAACTGGGAATGATTTAGCGTCGATGAACATTATAATAT
>CAZWLS010000493.1:0-1555 GCA_964634415.1 uncultured Roseivirgaceae bacterium
ATACGGAGCTTCTCATCCCAACAGTTTGACTGGATTTCGCGAAAGAACTTATCTCCTTTCATCATTCTAGCTGCTTCTGGTTTGTGATGAAGCAGATGAATAAAATCACCATAGCCAAATTTTTCAGCAAAATTTGGAATGCTATGTGGGAGGATATGCGTGTGCATATCAATTTTCAAACTAGTCTGATTTGCCATTCTACAAAGTTACAGAAATTACCTATGGGCTCTCGCAGTATTTAATAATCATTTCATTTGCTTGTCTCATGCCGAGATTCTTCGCTTTCTCCAAATATTGACAAGACTTATTATACTCTTTCAAGCTTAAGTAAGACATCGCAGCATTAAACCACACGTTCTCGTATCCCGAATCGATGGATAAGTATTGTTCATAAAAACTTATCGCATCTTTAAATCTTTTTTCATGGAAAAAGGAATTACCAATTAAATAGAATGCTTCCGTTCGACCTGAATTTAGTTTCATAGCTTTCACCAAATCTTGTCTTGCCTGTTCGTGGAGCCCAAGCCTTATCCGTGCCTTTCCACGGCTTAAATATGCTAAATCATCTTTGGGATTAACCCTTAATGCTTTGGTATGATACACTATGGCTTGCCTGTAATCACCACTTTCATAAGCATTGGCCCCAACGAGGTTTAGCATTGGAGTGAATTCTTCATTATTCAGCAGTGCAGGAGGTAGTTGAGTTGTTTCATCAAGAATTGCAAGGTTATACCATGCATGATAGTTAGCAGGCTCTAATTTAATTGCTTCCTTAAGATCTGCGATGGCATCTCTCCTTCGTCCCATCTTCGAGTAAAGTTGAGAACGATTTACATAGCAATCAGCGATGGTATCATGTTCAAAGGCCTTCGTGAAATCTGCTAAAGCTTTATCCCAATCCCCCAATTTTTGATAAGCCATTCCACGATATTGATACACCTTGCCTATCATGGATTGGAGCGTGGTAATAAATGACCCTTTTGAACCGGAAGGATCACTCCCATAATATACCGCCCGAGTTTCTGAGTTCTTCTGGTTGTCAATCACGTAAGAGAAATCTTTTATCGCCTGCTCGCTACTTGCCGAGTTATAATAGATAAGACCTTTCTGGAAGTATGCTTCAAGATTAAACTCATCTTTTTGAATGACGGCTTCATAATCTGCCAACGCTCTCAGATCCTTATTTGCAGCCTCATGAATCATTGCACTTAAAAAATAGTCTTCTGCTGATGGCCGTCGAACTAAATTCTTGTTAATGAAATATCGAGCTGAATCCAGATCGTTTTCATTAAAATTTGCTCTGGCTTGGTCATAATAATCCTGTGCTGAAAGCTGAACAACAGAAAAAAGAAAAAGTAATATTAAGGCCGCTCTCATAAAGGTCTGACTGTTTCATTAGAAACGCACCTTAGATCGCATGGGTTATAACACGCGCTGTATTTGCATGCTACTTTCTTTACTAAGATGGTCAAACTTCCCAGCTTCAAATTTGTAAAAGCTAATGGCCATGACTAAAAAGAGACCAGTACCTTCAGGAATAATTCGATTGTCGATG
>CAZWLS010000494.1:0-1543 GCA_964634415.1 uncultured Roseivirgaceae bacterium
CATAAATTTCTTTGTCTCGTTGACGGGCATACGGCTCGTAATCTTTGTTGGCCCACACCGCTTGAATGTCATAATCATCAAGCAGGTTTTTCCATATTTCCAATGGCTTTCCAATGCGGATATCCATGGTTCCTTGTTGACTATCAACTTCTGTTTGTAACCGCTCAATCTCTTGGTGAATAAACTCAACACGAGCATCTTTTTTTGGGAGTTCATTCAGAATGTTAGTGTCAAAAATAAAGACAGGTTGGACTGGATACTCTTCATTGAATGCCTGAAAAAGTCCGGCATTATCTTCAATACGTAGGTCCCTTCGAAACCAAAAAATGGTGACTTGTGGTTTGCTCATCAGTTAGTCTTCTTTATATGATATTAAGTTTTTGGCCATGTTTCTAAATATGAATCCATGAAAAGGTAAAACCATGAACCAATATAATCTACCCCAGACACCCAAAGGTCTGAATGTAGCAGTTTGCACGAGAACATGCTTGTGCTCATCTGTTTTAATTTTGAATTCTAGCCAAGCGTCTCCTGGTAATTTCATTTCTGCAAAAAGAAGCAATCGTCGTTCTTCTTTATTTGCATAGAGCACTCTCCAAAAATCAAGCGCATCGCCTCCTTTTAGGTCATTAGGACTTCTTCTCCCTCGCCTCAAGCCGACACCTCCTACGAGCTTGTCTAGAAATCCACGCATACGCCACAGGAGGTTCCCGTAGTACCATCCTTTCTCTCCTCCAATCGTCCATACGTTATCAAACACTTCATTTGGGTTTCTTTCAAAACCATACGTACGTATATCTAGAAAGCAGCCAAACTTTGGTGCCTCTAGCTGATGGAGAAATGTGTCATTGAAGTCAGGATCCGAAAATGAGTCTTTCCAACTTGAAACAACTTGCTTTTGATTTATTCTCAGGAAGGTGCGTACTAGTGATTCTTTATAGCTTAACTTTTTAATAGATACGACTTCATCAATGGCATTATTTCTAACAATAACTTCATTTTTCATGCTTTCGACTAGGTTTCTTGCTAATCGGTAAGAAGTAGATGTAACAAGGTATAGCCATAAAGATGATAGCTTAATCGTAAGTACTGGTACCGTAATAATATATCTTTTTAAACCTCTTACCGAGGCAAATGTCATCAGCATTTGCTTGTAAGTCAAAATGTCCTTTCCTCCGATATCAAATGTGCCATCATACGAATTTTCATTTCCTAATACTCCAATCAGGTATTCGAGCACATTATAAATTCCAATAGGCTGACATTTGCTGTTGAGCCATTTTGGAGCAATCATGATAGGAAGCTTTTCTACCAAGTCCCTAATTATCTCAAAAGAAGCTCCGCCTGATCCAATGATTATTGCTGAGCGTAATACAGTAAGCTTTGCTTTTGCCTTTTTTAAGATCTCTTCCACATTTTGTCTCGACGAGAGATGTTCTGATAGATCAGCGTCATTTGCGATTCCTCCAAGATAAATGATCTGATTTGCTGAGGTTTGATCAATGTAGGAAACGAAATTTTGTGCGGTAGTAGCCTCAAGATT
>CAZWLS010000495.1:0-1512 GCA_964634415.1 uncultured Roseivirgaceae bacterium
CTTAGTTACTTTGATTTTTTGCTCTTTGCCTTAACCTGTAGTGCAGAGAGGTCGGTTTTTACCGAGGATATCATATCTGATACGATAATTGAACTAAGTTCCTGAATTGAAGCTTTCCTAACGTCAATGTTGTTCTCTTCTGAAGTATTTAGGTCGAGAACGACATTCGGCTGGTAATCAGAAGTTGTGTCCAAGTTTGTAGTTAGGTATTCCATGACGCTAAATTATAGATATTTCTGAAAAAAGCTTTGGTTAAGTTGAGGATCGAAATAGTGTTTTCGTTTGATCCAAATAAATCCATCTCCCTTGGTTATTACCGCAATATCAACCGGACCGCCAACGCTTTCTTCAGCCATTGTAAATCTTCTTTTGAGGTATGTTAAATATACAAGACTTTCTGCCATTTCTGCAAGATCTTCCTTGGACAACTGTGCAACGGCACCCATTAAAGGAGAAACGTAACGCTCTCTCACGATATTGTTAAATTGTCCCTTGTATTTGTTTATATACTCCCCCACGTTCATTTTATCGAGTTGCCCTTTGACAACATCAGGCATACCCTTAATAGTTTTTAATTCTGAAATAAAAGCTGTTAGAAAATCACCAAAAACTTGTCCCGACAGTTGATTCAATTCAGGACTTATTCCCTGTAATATCGTGTCGATTACATCCGTTTGAGCAAATGGTCTTATGCAGGCATTATTGTTCATATCAACAACACCTACTTTTTGTTGGTCAATTTCAAATCGTAGAAGGTCATTTATGACAATTGATACGTTCACCGGAATTAGCTGGGGAAAAAGTTCCTTTTCTCCAAAACCTGTAAAAATCAGTCCTGTGAATTGCAAGAACTGATCATGTTTCAAGTATTGATAGTACGCTTCAATTGCTGATTTTGTAAGTTCTTTGGATTCAAATTTTCTATTGAAATTATTCTGCAAAACAGAAATTACATTAGGGATCAACTTTCTAATCTGGGGAGTCAATTTTGATCTTTCCAATGACTTTAGACACTCAATCTCCTTATGCTTAGGAATTTCATTTTTAATATAGTTATCTAAGTAAGAGGTCAAATTTTCTTCCAGTTTATCAGTTGATCCTCTTGTACTTCGCAAAACATCATTTATGGCTGTTTGGATAAATGTTAGAAAGTCTATGAATAGAAAATCACCATTATCCGATGAAATGAAGTATTTGTTTAGTTTGAGCCAGTTAAAGAAATCATCTTTGAATTCTTCCAGTTTATCAAAGTTCTTTTGATCTAGTTGCTTCCTGTATTCTTTAATTATTGTTTCCCACGGGATGCCCATAAATTGGGCGTTGTTGTAGATAGAAATACCAACCGGGTGATATTTTGAGAGAGTAAATATTTTGTTCGCTGAGTTATAAACTTTGCGATTGTTAGTGCCAGTTACGGTTACTGCACTGTCAGCAGCAATTGCTACACCCTGTTTGTTAAGTATTCCTGCTACTGCTGTCATAGTCTAGATCCAATTAAGCACAACGCCCAGA
>CAZWLS010000496.1:0-1509 GCA_964634415.1 uncultured Roseivirgaceae bacterium
AAGTGACTTCACCTACACCTGTTACTTCTTGTCTTTGCACATGCAAATGTACCCACATGTACATCATGATGTATACTTGAACTGTGCCAAGTATCATGATTGGGGCTTAGAATTAGAAGGATCTATTTCTGATTTTGTTAACGGAGAAATTCAAAATGTTCCTCAGGATTTTGATTTGAATAATCGCAGCGATTATCAAACGGTTCTTACTAACAAAGAATTAGAAGAGTTGAATTTAAAAAATATTTATGCAAGTGGACTTCCTGTAATTCAAGCTTTTGGAACGCTTGGTGCTTCAACTCAGGCTGCATCTTTTGGAGGGCTTTTTAGAAGAGATAGCAATTTCGATGGCAACGCAGGAGTAGGGCCCGACAAGTGGTATTCGTATTCTGTAATTGGGCTGAGATTGAATTGGTCACTGTTCACTGGGTTGCAAAGAAACTATCAGATACAGCAGCAAAAAGTTGAAATCAAGAAGTTAGAAAATACACTCACACAGTTTGAAACTCGAGTGAGAATAGAGGTTGAACAGCAGGGAGTACTTCTAAAAAATGCAAATGAAAATCTGGGTATTCAAAGAGAGAACATGGAATTGGCTCAGAGCATATTTGATATTTCGGAAATTAAATACAAAGAAGGTGTGGGATCTAGCCTTGAGATCGTAAATGCAGATAATGAACTTAAGGCAGCACAGACCAACTTTTTCAATGCATTGTTTGATGCAGTTATTGCTAAAATAGATTTAACTAGAGCTATAGGTGAGCGGGACTAACACCTAACATTAACGACACAAAGATTTACTACATAGAAATTACTAAGATCATGCGTAAGATCAATCACATACTAACCTTATTCATCACAGCTACTATTGTAGCATGTGGAGGAAATGAATCTTCATCGATAAAAGATATAGTTGCAGGTGGAGATATTGCAAGCATCCAGGAAAAGAAGAAAGAATTAGCAGCTCAATTGAGGCAAGTAGAAGGTGATATAGCCATTCTTGACTCTGCCATTAGAGCTAGCTCTGGAGATGAAAACCTTCCTTTGATTACAGCGCTAAAAGTGGAAGAACAAAAGTTTGTACACTTTGTTGAGCTTCAGGGAGATGTTACTACAAGACAAAATGTATTGGTATATCCTGAAGTAGCAGGTACGATGACTAAAGTCCACGTGACAGAGGGCGATCGAGTTAAAAAAGGTCAATTGCTAGCATCTATCGATAATGGAGGCCTTGATAACCAGCTTATACAAATGAAATCTCAATTATCCCTTGCTGAGACTACTTATGAAAGACAAAAAAGGCTATGGGAGCAAGAGATTGGTTCAGAAATACAGTATCTGCAAGCAAAGACCAATTATGAGTCTCAAAAAGCAGCGGTGGATCAAATAGAGTCTCAACTCAATAAATACTCAATCCGTGCACCGTTTGCAGGTATTGTGGATGATATAGTGAAAGATCAGGGAACTGTTGTATCTCCTGGTGGACCTGGTTCGGAAGTGTTCCGAGTG